>JACSRQ010000069.1 GCA_014879675.1 Ignavibacteria bacterium | reverse complement strand
AAAACGTATAACTAACTGCACTAATATAACAATTTATTTTTTATTGTCAAATAGTGCAAATTTGGGCAATAAAAATGACCTCAAAAATAGCTCAAAATCGCCACTTTCTAAAATTTTTTTTATACTTAGCTGGAGATTGTTAGGGTGTTACCTCATCAATCTTACAGGTTTATTGCTGCGGATCCGAAATCCAAGTAACCTAAGCTCTTCCGGTTTTGTGAGTATTTCAGGGAAGTATGTACCTTTTGGTTTGCCATAGATATTCACTTTATCAACTTTATCTTCGTTAAAGTAAAGCTTAATCACTTCGCCGTCAGACCTGTTTGCGCCGTTGGGGTAATCGCTGTCATACACATAATAAATGCTCGCAGCATTTGTATCCACCTGGATATAGTTGATCTCGTTCATCAGAAATTTAATGTGCATGGAGATACCCGAGATCTGGTCATACCTTCCTTCGACCTTTGCATTTGACTGCAAAGCAAAAGCACTGCGGTTGATAAAAATATCGTCTATATCTTCTTTGAAGAATGCGAAAATAGAATCACCGGTTACCTGAAGATTCTCTTTCCATACAACCGGATCTTTAGCCAGCGATATGACTCCCCCTTTACCCGAAACATCACGGAAATAATACCCTGAGCCTGATACCGAGAGGAAATCATTCCTTATGGTTCTAACACTATCGTGAGCTGTATATTTTTCCGGCGTGTTGCGGAATGATTCCATCTTATCGCTGTAAATAAATGTTGTATCTGTTTTGCCTTCTTTGGTTTCAATTTGTATTAGCTGCGCACTGCCTCTTATGAATGAGTAATTCCGGGTTTCATAGTTTTCGGCATAATTACCGTACACAATTGCATTCTCGCTGAGGAAGTCTATCTTAACGCTGTCTTCCGCGATTGATTTCTTTTCAAATTCATAATACGTTGCCTTGCGCGAAGTGATAACTGTTGAATCACTTTCGATCCTCACATTACCTGTAGCGGTTGATATACCAATGAGCTTTTCGTACACAAGATTATCTGAATATATGACTGAGGAATCATTGGTTACCTTCACATTCCCCCGAGCATATGATTTCTGCACGGCACGGTAATAATCAAGCTCATCTGATGTTATAGTATATGTGCTGTTATCGGTGATGCGTACATTTCCGCGGAAGTTTGCCAGATCCTGGTTAAACAGGTAAACTCCGTAGTTAGCTTTAAGTGTCGTTTTCGGATCAGTCAGTGTTGCGCCGGAAGGACAAACTACTTTTGATTCATTGCCGTAGTATGTAGCTGCAGGCGCAAAGATCGAGAGAGTATCCTGAACTACGTGCACATTCCCAAAAAGCTCGGCTTTGTTTTGGTCATAATACTGAACAACCCTGTTGCAGGTTATCTTAACATTATTGTGCGTAAGGGAAACGTTACCTATAGCCTCTCTTACCTGCTCATTATTGATAGTTTTACCCACAAGGCTATCGGCATAAATAAGTGTGATCTTATCCTGCGATAATGAGACTCCCGCCGATGCAGCAATAAAAGCTATCAATATTAGAATTCTGTCAATCACCGTTTATTTCTGCATTTCTCCGCTTACTTTGTATATAACATAGTTCTTAAGGTTTTGATCCGCCTCGAAACCATACCCCTGGATATCTTCATTTGGCGTTTTGATGTGGACGAATTCATCTGATTTGATCCGCTGGGTCTTGTTTATCCACAGCAGTTTATTGGTAGTGAGAACGGAGCCATCAGTAGAAACAAGCTTCACGCTGTCATAAACCTCAACATCTTTTGTTGCATCATATATCTTGCCGCGCCTGCCGGTAAGTGTTGAGCTGTAGATCCCCTCTTTATAAAAATCAACTTTTGCACCGCTATCTACCAAAGTATAGTTAAACTTTGAATAAACACGTATCCGGCCGGCTATAAGAATTGCCTTCACCTTGCCTGAATCTGAAAAAGTGACTGTAGTTCCGTAACTTTCCTGCGATGGGATACTATCAGGGTTAACGATATCGGTTTTGGGCGGCTCCAGTTTATCGCTGCTGCATGCCTGCATTCCGAAAAGAACAACAGCTATCAGGGCAGCTAACAGCTCAAATTTTATATTGGCGGAACGAAAAAGAAATGATACATTACCGGGGAAACGCATTATTCTACCCCAGTCCTGCTTTCACAAGGTCATGCATATGCACAACGCCTGTTGGGATCTTCTTTTTATTTGTAATTACAAGCTGGGTAATGGTGTACTTTTCCATGAGCTCCAGAGCAGTCTCTCCCAGCATGTTTTCATTTATAAGTTTTGGAGTGCGGTTCATGATATCTTTTGCCCTGATCACAGTGACATTTTCATATTTCTGCAGAGTACGGCGTATATCACCATCTGTAATAATTCCTTTAAGCTTTCCGGTTGCATCAACCACACAAGTACATCCCAGCCTCTTGCTTGATATTTCAAAAACAACATCTTTGAATAAGGCATTTTCCCTTACACTTGGAATTGAACCGTTGTTTACCATGAGGTCGCTTACCCGCAGCAAGAGTTTTTTACCGAGGATTCCCCCGGGGTGCAGCATAGCAAACTCTTCCTTTGTGAATTCTTTTTTCTTAAGCAAAGCTATAGCAAGTGCATCACCCATTACGAGCGCTGCGGTTGTGGAAGTGGTTGGAGCAAGGTTATACGGGCATGCTTCCTGTTCAACCGAAGCATCTATGATGACATCAGAAAGTTCCTTAAGCTTTGAATCCACATCCCCTACTATTGATATCACTTTAACGCCGAACTGGTTGATGGCAAGCAGAAGCTGTATCATCTCGTATGTATCGCCTGATTTTGAAATGCAGATTACCACATCGCCGCGGCGGATTATGCCTAAATCGCCGTGAACTGAATCAGCCGAGTGCAGAAATATTGACGGGGTACCGGTAGAATTGAAAGTTGCAACAATTTTCTGGGCAATTATTCCGGATTTGCCAAGCCCGGTTACTATGATCCTGCCTTTACACTTATATATTATATCTACGGCATCGCTGAAACTGCCGTTGAGCCGTTTTTCCAAAACACTTAACGCTTTTCGTTCTATCTGTATTACGCGCTTCGCATCGGAGATTGCTTTATTTTTCACTAATTAAGAAATTTACTTTATCGCCTTAATATGTTTATATTTGTATATTATAATAAAATTAGTATTTTAATTAAAGCTATTATTACTTCATACTAAATGACTGAAA
Source organism: Ignavibacteria bacterium (assembly GCA_014879675.1). Lineage (GTDB taxonomy): Bacteria > Bacteroidota > Ignavibacteria > Tepidaquicellales > OLB5 > OLB5. The sequence continues at coordinate 14,577 of JACSRQ010000069.1, read as the reverse complement.
TACCCAAAAAAGATGACATAATTGAACTTAAGATAGAAGATATCGGCGCTGAAGGCGTTGGGATCGGAAAGTATGAAGGTGAATTCGTGGTTTTTGTGCCCGGTACGGTTCCGGGTGATACCGTAAAGGCCCGTATAAAGAAGAGGAAGAAGAAGTTCGCAGAGTCAACTCTGGTTGAAATAACAGAGCCCTCAGAGAAACGCACTATACCACGCTGTGAATATTTTGATGACTGTAATGGCTGCAAGATGCAGAATATTGACTATTCATTTCAGCTTGAGCTTAAAAGGCAGACGGTCAAAAATGCATTTGAAAGGATCGGCGGCTTCAAAGAGATAGAAATTCCGCCTGTACTTGGCTCCGAAGATATCTACTTTTACCGCAACAAGCTTGAATTCTCCTTTTCCAACAGCCGCTGGCTTACAAAAGAAGACATGGAAAACGAGCATGCTGATAAGGATTTCGCGCTGGGGTATCACATACCGGGATTTATTGAAAAAATACTCGATATCCGTGCATGTTACCTGCAATCTGAATCAACAAACCGGATATTGAACAATACCCGCGACTTTTTCAAATCCAGAAATCTCGGCGTTTATTCCACCCGCACCCATGAAGGATATCTTAGATTCCTTACCGTACGCAGATCAATTGCAACCAATGAATTAATGGTTAACCTGATAACCCACACAAGGGATAACGACCTAATTGCTGAGTACTCTAAAATGATATCCGAAGAAATTCCCGAAGTGACAACTTTGGTTAACTCGATATCCACAACAAAAGCTCAGGTAGCGCTTGCTGATGATTTTGACGTGATTTTCGGCAAAGGATACATTGAAGAAATAATCGGCGGCCGTAAGTATAAAATTACGCCGAATTCGTTCTTCCAAACCAATTCAAAACAATGCGCAAGGTTGTTTGAAACGGTGAAGGAATTTGGCGATTTCAAAAAGGATGAGAATATTCTCGATCTTTACTGCGGCAGCGGTGCAATATCGCTCTATATATCAGGACTGGTTAAAAATGTACATGGTGTTGAGCTTAGCAGCGAATCCATTGAAATGGCAAACGTTAACGCAGAAATAAACGGCATAACGAACTGTTCATTTGAAGCTAAGGATGTGAAAGATTATCTTGAAGGTCTGATTAATGTTTCGGACTCCACTTCAACAACAGCCAGGTTCGATGCATTTATTCTGGATCCACCCAGAAGCGGCATCCATCCGAAAGCGGCAGAGTATATTTTGAATTATCTGCCCGGTAAAATAATATATGTTTCATGTAACCCGGGCACCCAGGCAAGGGATCTGGCACTACTGGCCGAAAAGTATGAGATAACACGGATACAGCCGGTTGATATGTTCCCTCACACTTTTCATATCGAAAATGTAGTCAGGCTCGATCTGAAACAGGATTAAGGCAAAAAAAATTAGCAATTTTGAGGAAACAAAGTATCAACAATTAAATTAAGTTTGCAGCAAGTTAAGTTTACAGGAAATGAAATTTACAGAAAATTACTAAATCAGTATGGAAAACAATATCAGAACAAAAACTCTCATACAGTGTTATGAAATGGCGTGGAATCTCTCGGCCTATTACTCCTCAAAGCTTGAGGGGCTTGACCTGCACAAAAGGTATGAATTTCAAGGCATTAAGATGAACAGCGCGTACTGGATACTTGCGCACACCGTGTGGACTGAACATTTCCTGATACTCGAAGGGATCGGGGGCGAGAGCCTTGGCATCGAGTGGCTGAATGACTTCGGTTTTGGCGCGGATCCGGATAATATTAAGAATCCCCCAAGCCTTGATGAAGTTAATAAACAGATGGAAATTGTTCACAAAAGAGCATTGGAGATACTTAATGGTATGAATGATGAAATGATGCAAGCAGAAAACAACATTGAAGCGACTTTCGGCGGCTCAAAAAGCAAGGAGTGTGTGCTTATGCATGCCATCAGGCATGCGCCTATGCACGTTGGTCAAATATCATGGATTCTGAAGATAAACGGGATTAAGCTGACATAGAGGTGTTTTTGTCCGGCAAAAAGAGCTTTGAGTCTGGTAATTTACTGTAAGCGCTAGTAGATTTTTAGTTCTGATACTTTGCTGAAATCTTTTTTGTCGTTTGTAACCAGGACAGCATCCTCTATTATTGCCGAAGCAGCTATTATTGCATCTGGCAATTTCAATTTGTACTTCCTGCGCAACAGGATCGTTTCTTTCTCCACCTCAAAGTCAATTTCCACGGATTCAAAGTTATCGAGTAACTCTGTAAACAACTTATCCTCGTCATCGGTTATATCCGGATGCGAAAGCAATTCCATTCTCACAACAGGAGAGATCAAAACTTCATTTTCTATTATGAATTTTTCATTGAATAAATCCAGATCTTCCAGTCTATCAGAAAAGTAATCACTAAAAACATTTGTGTCATAAAGATACTTCAATCCCATTCACTTCTAATTTTTTTTTGATACACAGCTCCATCAATTTTCTTATCCTTCCAAATCCCTTTAGCTTTCTTAAGTGATTCAGAATTGATGGTATGCAACTTCTTGTTTTTTTCGGCAGGCAGATCAATGGTTATAGATTTTCTATCCATTGAAATCAACCTCTTTCTCGGTAATTTTACTATTGGCATAAGCTTTAATTTGCCTAAAATTACATATTTTATTAGGAGGATTCAAGCACAAGTTTACAGCATATAAACCAACTATGCCATTAATCAAAATATTCCTCATTCTTTAAGACTCAAAAAATCGTAAACTAATAATTGGGAAATTTTGTAGCAGCTACTTGATCAAAACCATCTTTTTGGTTTCTGAAAACGCTCCCGCATTTAAGCGATAGAAGTATACTCCGCTTGGAAAATTCAAACCATTCCAATTGATCTCATAAGTCCCAGGCTGTAACTGCCCATTATATAGTTGTGCAATCTCTTTGCCCTGTGAATCATACACTCTCAATTCTACGGACTTTGTAACAGCAATTTCAAAACGGATATTCGTTGATGGATTAAAAGGGTTGGGAAAATTCTGCGATAAAGAAAATTCTTTTGGCACCTCATTTGAAATTGAATGAATACCAATTACTTCCGAAAGTGGCCTTCTGAATACTCCACTACCCGACGTGCCTGCAAATATATAATCATTTGCTATAAATAATCTTCTTATTGAGGTGCTATTCGGAAGGCCTTCGTTTTTTTGTACCCAGCTTACGCCGTTATCGTTAGATACTGAAAAACCGGAATAAAAAGACCCTGCAAATACGTTGTTTCCATTCACAATTATTGATGTAACTTGTGTTACTGTGTCCAGCGAGGTTTGAATCCAATTGGCACCGTTATCTGAAGAATAGTACACCCCATTGCTTGTTGTACCTGCAAAAATCCTGTTTTCGCTGACTGCAATTGAGGCTACAGACATATTATTGATTGAAGTCTGGACCCAGTTTGCTCCATTATTACTGGATATATACAAACCATAACTCAAAGTTCCTGCATATATATTGTTCCCATTAGTAGCCATCGACAAAATTGTGCGGTTATTTAATCCGGATTGAACCCAGTTTGCTCCGTTGTCGGTTGATTTATATACACCAGAATTGTCGGTCCCGGCGAAAATGGAATTCCCGCTCACTGCCAATACATTTATGAAAAGATTATTTAATGAAGTAAGAGTCCAGTTCGTTCCGTTATTTGTTGATAAGTAAGCACCCTCAGTACCTACTGGTCCGCCGGTAATTCCAACAAATATGTTATTTCCATTTACTGCAAGCGAGGTAAAGCACCGGCCTTGTAACGCAAATGAATTGAGATTCCAGCTTAGACCATTATTTGTTGAAAAGAACACATTATTTCCACAAGTGCCTGCAAAAAGACCGCTGTTATTTTTCGCAAACGATCTGATATCTGTCGCACCCATACCGCTATCCATACTTTCCCATTGGGCCTCTGAAATTTGAGCTGAAAATATAATGGTAAGAATTATAGTTAGGATTGTTTTCATATGAGCACAATGCTCCATTTTAGTTATGTAAGAATAATCAAATATATACGATTAAACTACTTTTTTCAAGCATATTTTGGAAACGGTACTTATTATAATTCATAATACCCTTCCTTAAATATCTTACCGTATTCACCAAACTTCTTCGCTATGATTCCGGCAAATATTTCGTGTGGGAACGGCTCGAACTTTCGGATTATATAATCCACAGCACCCAGCGCAGCTTTATCTGCGCCGCAGTATTTCCTTAGCGGCAGTGAAAGAACATTCAGCCCCTCTTTGCCCAAATCGATACTCTCATCAACAATGAACATTGTTTTATCATTTATTCTGCCGAATATCTTCTGTCCCTTCAGCTCTTTCAGCCCATTTTCAGATACAACTATAACATAGTCAGCGCTGCTAACACCGGTATAGTTTATTTCATTGGGACTGATAATAACTTCGCTGAGAGAAAATCCGGAACCCTGTGTAACCGGATTATCGTTCTTCTGCGTAACATTCAGTCCGCTTTTAATTGATGCCTCACTGAGCATTCCAGCCGATGACTGAACCCTTTCACCTGCGCTGCCTGCTATTACGAATCCATTCGCGCGGTTTATATTATAATTATCCAGCGGCTCTACGAACTTCAATGGTTTGATCTCACCTTTATGTACTTCTACATCATCGTGATATTTCAGGCTGAATTCCTTACGCAGCGGATCATTTTTCAATATGCCAAGCTCATGACCCTCTGCTTCAGCCATTTTCGCAAGCATGTTACCCTTCAGGTCATTACGTTTTGTGCCATGCTCTGTACACAGCTCCAATACTTCAACTATAGAGAATCCGCCGAAGGCTATTGCGTCCGCAATTACCTGTGTGAGATCTTTATCGGTGGCAGTTTTGCGCGCGATGAATCCGGCCTTTGATGCATCCGCAATACTGCAGATATCAAGCGAAGGATTCATGCTGCCAAAGGGCGATGTAATTGTATTGAAGTGCTCGGGAGTGAGTGATGAAGTCTGCCCGCCAGTCATTCCAAACAGGAAATTATTGGCAACAATTACTGTGACATCCGCATTCATTAACGCAGCATTCACAATATGCAATAGCCCTATCATTGAGCCGCCATCGCCTATCAGAACAATTGTCTTCAGCTTCTTTTGTGCCAGGACCTTATCTGCTACTGCAATTCCGGTTGCGAAACCGGTTGACCTGCCGTGAGTGGTGTGGACAGTATGTACCTTATCAAACAGCGCGTCTGCAAGTCCGATACAGCCAATATCTGTGACCAGGCAAACATCCATGGGATCAAGATGCAGCATCTGCATCGCATCATTCAGTTTCTTTAGGATATTCGAATGGCCGCAGCCTTTGCAGAACGGCATTACTGCACCAAATGTCATATATGAACAAGCTTCTTCGGTCTGCATCATTGCATTATCCTTTCCAGTATATCTTCGGGTGTTATCATATAGCCCATGCTGTTAACACCAATTACTTCCTTTAATTTCAGTATTTCTGCAAGCATTGTCCTGTACTGCCCGTTCAAATTCTCTTCAGCAATGATTACGCGGCTGCATTCTGCCGCCGCTGACGTAATGGCTTCTTCGGGTATGGGAAACATGCTGTGAATTGTCAGTGAAGATACTTTAACTCCTTTGCTTCTTGCAAGCTTAACCGCGTCTTTCATTGTACGGGCAGTAATACCAAAACTGATAACAAGTGTTTCTGCATCAGCCTCGGCATCAAGCTTCACTCTAACCATTTCGTCTTTGTGTGCCTGTATCTTATCTTCAAGATGTTTGATGGTCGAAATAGTTTCAGGGTCATTCTTTTTCAGATTACCCATTGCATTGTGCGCGGAGCCGGTTGCGGTAACTTTAACTTTTCCGCCAATTTCGGCAAACTTTGCTATCATATCGGGTGAATCGAATCCGTACATCTTCCATTTATCGATCATAGGGTCATCGTGTTTTATGACCTCTCGATTTACTTGTTTGATATCTTCCAACGCGTTGTAGTCAATACTTTCGGTTGTCATACCAATTTCTTTATCCGATAGCAGTACGACCGGGGTCCTGTATTTTTCTGCCCAGTTAAATGCCTCAATTGTCATTTCATAACACTCGGCGGCAGTTGAGGGATACAGCACGGGAATTGTGAATCCGCCGCTTGTAGCAAACTCTGTGATCAAAATATCACCCTGTCCGCCTTGTGTTGCACCTCCGGTGCATGGACCAAGCCTTTGAACTACACATATAACAACAGGCGTTTCGGTAATGAGCGCATACTGAACCGTCTCGATCATAAGCGCCCAGCCCGGACCAGATGTTGCGGTCATTGATTTAAATCCACGCATTGATGCGCCCACGCAGTAAGCCAGCGCGGAAATTTCATCCGGCGAACTGACTGCGATGCCGTCATTCACCGGCAGCAGATCTATCAATCCTTTATAAATACCTGATGCCGGGGTTATGGGATAGCCGGCGAAAAATTTACATCCCGCTTTGATTGCGCCTTCAGCTACCATCTGGTTACCGCTGCGAAGGGCAAGTTTTTTAGTTAATACAGCCATAGTACTATCATTTTTATTGCCGGGAAAATACTTCCTGACATACAAAATTAGCTCTCTTAACTCAGAAAAAGAATGATTTAGCTTAGTTTTACGTAAGGACGATAAAAATCATATTACTACATGACAATAAGTGCTACTGAGAATTGACTAAGTGAGTATGACTTAGTCTTTTTCAAGTTCTTTGCGGACTTTATCAAGCGCTTCATTCACCTTGTTTTCGGGTGCGTTGGATTCCCACGTAATTACATACTCCCCCTCTTTAGCAACAACTTCTGCATTTACATAAAACGAGAGGAACAGAACTTTCTTTTCGGCCTTGATCCGGTAGCCATCTGTTATTTCTTCAATTGATATATCGTTATCACCGATCTCTTTGCTGTAGTCGGTTTTAAATCTCTCAAGCCTCTCAATGAGCTGCTGTTTTGATTTGCCCGGTTTTGGTATTGTCATCATACTGGTATAATTATAAAAAAACCCCGAAGGTTTCGGGGCAGAAAAAAGTTTTTTCGATTAAGGTTTCAATATCCATTTAGATATAGTTGCTTTGATCTTGATTAATCGTTCATTGGAGATATTACCTATTTTGCCTAACATTATATCTTTGTTTATCACCGCAATACGCATAACTCTGAAAATACTTAATGACTTTAACCCGGAAGATACAAAATCTTCATCGCTTTCCTTGATTGCCATATCAATATTCTCCATGAACATCGTTTTTTTTGTCGATATCATGCAAACCAACCAATCACCGAGTTCACCTGGCAGTTTTGACAATAACAGTACCGGCCGTAATTTTCCCTCGTTTAGATCTGTTTGAGGAAACTTTAAGAGAACAATCTGCCCATTCTCCCTTACTTCCATATTTCCTTTAGATCTTTTTCAGAGTATTCAGGCAACTGATCATCTGCAATTCCTTTCATAGCATTTTCCAGAGAGAAAGAATTCCAATTATTAAGCTCATCCTGATGCTCTTCAAGTACTTCTATATATTCAAGTACCTTTTCCTGCTTATCGCCGGAAAGCTTTTTTATTTTGGATGTTATTTTTTCTAATGTACTCACTTTTTATGCCATTTCAGCTGGAATTTTATCGCCTTCTTTTAGCCTGCGCACTTCAATATCCTTCCAGTAATGGCAGGCGACAGTATGCATTTGACTGGTACCGCTCACCTGTTCCAGCGGCGGCTCAACATTCCAGCATTTGCTATCGGTTGTGTATAGCTTGCTATCAACATACTTGCAGCGGGTGCAGAAATGGCAGCCGGCGGGATAACCCGTTGCTGCGGGCACATTGCCATCAATTGTTGCAAGCCTGCCGTGTCCTTTGTTAAGCTTAGGTATTGAGTTCAGCAATCCAAGCGTGTACGGATGCTTGGGGTTGTAAAAAATCTCTTCGGAGTTTGAATATTCCGCAACTTTTGACGCGTACATTACTGCAACGCGTTTGGTAACCTCTGCAATAACGCCGAGATCGTGAGTGATCATGATCACACCCATGCCAAGCTCATCCTGCAGTCTCCTTATAAGCTCAAGTATCTGCGCCTGTACGGTCACATCAAGCGCTGTTGTGGGCTCATCTGCTATCAGGATTTCGGGTGTGCATGAAAGCGCCATTGCGATCATAACCCTTTGCCTTAATCCGCCCGAAAGCTGGTGCGGGTATTCCATATATCTCTGCTCAGGTGCGGGAATTCCCACAAGCCTGAGCATCTCAATTGATCTTTTCTTAGCTTCCTCTTTTGATACCTGTTGATGAAGTATTACAGCCTCGTCGATCTGGTCGCCGCAGGTAAAAACCGGATTCAGCGATGTCATCGGTTCCTGGAATATCATTGCTACATCATTACCGCGGATGCCCTGCATCTGCTTCTCGCTGAACTTGGTTAGATCCTGCCCTTTAAACAATATCTCGCCGCCCACAATTTTTCCCGGGGGATTAGGTATTAACCTCATAATAGATAAAGCAGAAACACTCTTTCCACAGCCTGATTCGCCCACCAAACCCAGGGTTTCGCCCTTATCGAGATCAAATGATACATCATCAACAGCCTTGGCTACACCATCATCTGTATAAAAATATGTTTTGAGGTTTTTTACTTCCAGTAACTTTGACATACACTATTTGGTTAAATTCACAGCAAATAAGCAAAAAATATTTGATAAAATAAAGGGATTTAGGTGTTAACAATATTTAGTCTATTCCCGCGTTGGCCGAAGGACTGCCTCAGCATGTCGGGAATCTCTATTTGCAATTGCAGCATTGACACAGTCAATGCACTCCAAAAAAATCAAAGGCAATTCATTGCTTCTCTTTGGAGTGCATCCACTGTGTGGATGCTTAATGCTTTTGGGGAACCAATGAAGCACTGACACAGTCAGCGCACTCCAAAAAAATCAAAAGCAATTCATTGCTTCTCTTTGGAGTGCATCCACTGTGTGGATGCCTAATGATTATTTCTTCTTCAAAAACTGCTTTATATCACCGTGAAACTGCTTCTGCATATCTTCGGCTTCTTCGCCAGATGAGGCTTCGGTAATTATACGCATTATAGGCTCGGTATTCGATCTTCTAAAATTAACCCAGCTCCTGCTGAAATCAATTCTCAGGCCATCCTCGAAATTCTGCTTATACTCCCTGTATTTAGCCCGCAGATGTTCGAATATCGCTTCCGGGTCTAATCCCGCGAGCGAAATTTTTGATTTGCGGATATGATACTCAGGCAATGTCTTCTTATATTCCGAAACCGTTCCTTTGAAATCCGCAAGCTCGCTTAAGATGAGTGCTACGCCAACGAGTGAATCCCTGCCATAATGCAGCTCCGGCAGTATTACTCCTCCGCTTCCTTCTCCGCCTATGACTGCCTTCACTTTCTGCATCTTCTTAATAACATTGATCTCGCCTACCGGTGACTTATATATCCTGCCGCCTAATGACTCGACAACATCATCAACTGATCTTGATGTCGAGAGATTTATGGCAGCTATCCTTTTGGCGCGATTCGTTTTGCCGAGCACTCTTTTGACTGCGGCTGTTATGGTATTTTCTTCGCCGAATGGTTTGCCTTCTTCGGTAATTATTACCAGCCTGTCAGCATCGGGATCAATTACAATTCCAATATCCGCTTTCTGCCGCTTCACTTCCCTGCATGTACGCTTTAGGTTTTCCGGCAGCGGTTCCGGTTTGCGTGTAAAGATACCGGTTGATTCGCAATCTATTTTAATTACCTCGCACCCAAGCTTTTCCAGCAGCGCAGGTATTATTTTCGAGCCGGAGGCATTTACACAATCCACCACGACCTTAAATTTTCTCTTTTGGATACGGGTCACATCAACCGCGCTGAGATCCAAAACCCGCGCAATGTGGAAATCCGCAAAACCCGGGTAATACTCAACCTGCTTTACTTTATCGGCAGTAACATAAGCTCCATCAAGGTCATCAAAACACTTCCAGAGCTTTGCGTTCTCCGCTGCATCAAGGAATACACCCTTGCTGCTGATGAACTTCATGCCGTTATACTCTTGTGGATTGTGGGAGGCGGTTATAGCAATTCCCCCGGCAGCTTTAAGTGTTTCAACGGCGAGCGATATAGTTGGCGTTGGCGCTATGCCGATATTCACCACGCTGCATCCGCAGAAAAGCAATGCTGCTTCAACGAGCTTTTCAACCAGCTCGCCGCCCATTCTGCCATCGCGGCCGATGACTATTTTTTTACTGCCTGTATATTTTGCGAAGCCGGCGGCATACTTAACGATATTTTCCGGGGTTAATGATTCTCCGAAAATTCCCCTGATGCCCGAAATTGATATTATTGGTTGTTTCATATTTTTTAAATGACGAATGAATGAGGTAAAAAAAAGTTGAATTAGTTAAGAATCTAATGTTGTTAAAGCAAATCGCTCTATGGTTACTACCCCCTTGTGTTCCCCCTTTCAGGGGGAAATGAAACTGGTGTGTTCCCACTGCTTAAGCAGTCCTACGGCCTTTCAAGGGGAAATGAAAAAACGAACGAATAAAAAAATTGCATCACTCTATATCCCCCTGAAAGGGGGATTATAGGGGGTAGCCCGCATACTATTAGATTTTGAGGTTACACCCTAAGTGAAAATGAAAAATCTTAAATAAATTTGTTCCTTAAGAAATTGTTGAATCTAAACTACCCCCTTGTGTTCCCACTGCTTAAGCAGTCCTACGGCCTTTCAGGGGAAATGAAAAAAGAGCGAGTAATGAAAGTGGCCTGTTCCTTAAGCGGGAGATCCATTTCGTGTCATTCGTGAAATTCGAGTCTGCTTTTACAAACTTCCGAAAAGAACATTTCATAAAAAAAGCGGAGAGAATTTTATCTCCCCGCTGTATTTTAATTCGCTATTTCACAATTTCAATATTTCACTATTTTGTTAGTACGCAAGCAATTCTTCGGCTGCTGAAAGTATCCAGCTATCCTGCGGAAGCGCATGACTTTCAAGGCTGAACGGAATATGAATATGAAGTCCGGCTACACGTTTAACCGGTGCATCAAGATATTCAAATGCATGTTCAGCGATCTGTGAAGCTATCTCGGCACCGAATCCCATGAACTTAGTATCTTCATAGAACACGATAACTTTACCGGTCTTCTTAACAGATGTGAGAATTGTTTCTATATCAAGCGGAACAATTGTCCTGATATCGATTACTTCAACACTGTAGCCTTTTTTATCCATTTCCCTTGCGGTCTTCATGGCTTTTTCAACCATTGCGCCGTAAGCAACTATTGTGAGGTCACTGCCTTCTCTTTTAACAGCAGCCTTGCCAAAAGGGAGATAGTAATCTGCATCCGGCTCCGGTGATTTGGCATAACCCTGCCTGTAAAGGAATTTATGTTCTAAGAACATAACCGGATCCTTAAGTTGGCAAGCTGTTTTCAACAAACCTTTTGCATCCGCAGCATTTGAAGGATATGCTATGTATAAGCCGGGGCATTTTGCAAAGATCGCTTCAATGTTCTGTGAATGGTAATGTCCGCCGCCGATGTATCCTCCTGTTGCAACCCTGATGGTTACGGGACACTCAAACGTTCCGTTCGAGCGGTAGCGGTACATAACAAGCTCATCCCTTATCTGCATCATAGCGGGGAAAATATAATCTGCGAACTGAATTTCAACCACAGGTTTCAAACCAGTCAATGCTGCGCCAACCGCAGTACCCAGAATTGATGCTTCGGCAAGAGGAGAGTTAAAACATCTTTTCACGCCAAACTTTGTTGAAAGTCCTTTTGTTGCTGTGAACACTCCGCCTTTTCCATCCTGAACATCCTCACCGTAAACCAGCATGTTCGGATTCTTTTCCATTTCCTCGGTAAGAGCATGGTTAATTGCATCAACCATTACAATTGGCTCACCTGATGGAGTATTAGCCTCATACTTTATAGGTGTCTGTTCGCTATCCGGGCAGAAGAGATGATCTTCGATGGTTGAAGGATCAGGAAGCGGTTCTGTATAAGCTTCCTCTGCTGATTTTACTACAAGAGCATTAAGCTCTTTCCTTGCTGCGGCAATTTCTTCTTCAGTCATGATACCTCTTGCAATAAGCTGTTTTTCAAGCTTCGCGATAGGATCTTTAAGCATATCCTTTTCGATAGCTTCTTTTGACCTGTATTTATCCTGTGAATCTGAAGCCGAGTGTGAACGCAACCTTACAACATCAGCATAAATAAATGAGGGGCCTTCGCCGTTACGTGCCATTCTTACAGCTTCTTTTGCGGTTGCATAGCTCTCGAGGAAATCTGTACCATCGATATGGAATTTGTGAATACCTTCGAAGCCCTGGACTACTTTATATACCGAGCCTCCTGCCGTCTGCTGTTCAATTGGAACAGAGATAGCAAAACGGTTATTCTGAATACAGAAAATTGTGGGGAGTTTTTCCCTGGCAGCCCAGTTGATCGCTTCAAAGAACTCGCCTTCGCTGGTTGAGCCTTCTCCGCCGCCAACATAGGCAACTTCATCGGTTCCACGGTACACGCAGCTTAACGCGGCACCAACAGCCTGGAGATACTGCGAACCGGTTGGTGAAGATGCTGTCGGCATTCTGAGCTCTTTGCTGCCCAGATGCATCGGCATCTGCCTGCCGCCTGTAAATGAATCGGAAGCCTTACCCATGATGTGCCTGAATATCTCGATAGGCGTAATTCCAAGCGCTGTACCGATCGCATTATCTCTATAATAGGTGAAGAACCAGTCTTTGCCGCCTTCCATTGCCATAGCGCACGCAACCTGGATAGCTTCGTGGCCTGAGCCTGAAATAAGAAATGTGGCTTTACCCTGTTTAATCAGGGTATCAATCCTGTCATCAGTGAACCTTGTAAGCAGCATCGCTTTATAGGCATGGATCATTTCTTCATTAGTCAGCCCGAAATTCTTCTCGGTTTCCTTCATAAATTCGTATTTTGGCAGGTCTTTAGAGACCCCATTAGTGCCCTTCGTTTTCTTTTCTGATACAGTTTTTTCTGCCATAGGATTTGAACCCTTCTTTAAAATATAGTTTAAATTTACTTATTTTTTGCTTCAGGAGTGAGTAAAAACTCAAAGATTTCAAATATAGGGAATAAAAATATATGATAAAAGGGATTATTATAGAAAGTGAGGCAAAGGCTTTCTGCAGAGGTTTTCGAGTGGTTTCAGGACTTTCATCCCGAAACTTTCTTACTCCGTCAGGTCGTAAGACCTGACGGCACGGAAAAGGCTTAGACACGAATTACACAAATTACGCGAATTTTTAATATTCACAAACCGGGCCGGGAGACACAAACTTTCAGAAAGCGAAAGTCAGGACTTTCAGAAAGCGAAAGTCAGACAGACAGCACTGAGAACAAAGCAGTTCAACCATTATCCTACATCGAGCATTCACACAGTGAATGCACTCTATGAAAAAATAAAAAAGGGAGAATTGTGAAATCCTCCCTTTAAAATCATATTGTTAATACTTGACGCTTTTATTTAATCAGAACCATTTTCTTTTCATCTGTAAAACTTCCGGCTTTAATTTTGTAGAAATAAACACCGCTAGCCAATTCTGAGCCTGCAGTGTTCCAGATGTATTCATGGTAACCTGCTTCGAGGCTGCCTCCTGAAATAGGCTCTGCAACTACTCTGCCTGAAGCATCGTAGATTGTCAAAGTGACGCTTGCGCTTTGAGGCAGTTCAAAGGCAATTTTTGTAGAAGGATTGAACGGATTCGGAAAGTTTTGATTGAGCTTGAAATCTTTGATGTCATTCAATCTCTTACCGCTTTTCTTTACACCACTTGGACAGCACGGAAGATAGATTCTGTCTATCCTGTCGTCACCACATGGACACAAAGTAACATAGACATCAAATAGACCTGGTTGATCAGGGCAACTCATATTCCTGATATGATAAGTTGAACCTGCTTGCCAAGAAGCACCTCCTACTGTATCTGTACATTCAGAGGGTCCTAATTCAAATCCACCGACAACCGTTTCAACTGAGTCGAGTACAACGTAAGTCTGCTTTTCATCACAGCAATTGCAGAAAATCAGCTTGCAGGGTTGGCTGTAAACGGTTTCTGTTTTAAAAAGGAAAGCGGTTAAAATAAATACAATGAAACAAAGCGGGATGAATTTTAAGGTTTTCATGGGTTTTTTTGTTTATTTCTTACATGGGAATACCCCATGCAAATATTTGTATTGTATTTTCTGTGTTAGGAGGTGAAACATAATTGAATATGTTTGCAATGTCAAGCTTTCGGAGTCAGAAATATACGGATTATTAAAAATGCACTGATTACGGCAGAAAACAAGATCACGTATTGGACGGGAGAGGGTGATGCCGCTCTCACCGATCTAACGCCTTTCGGGCGCTCATGGCTGGCCCTGTCCGATATCTCAGAGGCGCGCGAGGCTATTGGTGCTCAGACGCACTACGCCGCTCTCGATACGCTTGGGACGTTAGCCGTAAACAAGGGCACGCTGCTCGTTCAGACGGCCTCGTCATGGGCCGG
>JACSRQ010000086.1 GCA_014879675.1 Ignavibacteria bacterium | reverse complement strand
AGATGTGTATAAGAGACAGGTTCTTCCTCCACTAGTAGTCTTTATACAAAATCCAATTATATTATTATCTCTGCCACAAATATATCCAGTATTTGAGTTCATAAATTGAATTTCCATTAAATTCGCACTTGAGGAAATTGGATTTTGCCAAAACCACCCGCTTTGAGAAAATATATTACTTGTTGAAAGAATTAATAGAAAGGAAAGTATGCTAAATTTTTTCATAACCAAGGAATTTAGTTAATCAAAATTAAATGCTTTTTTAAGGAAAAACAATAGTATTTACATTATTCTCCGATGACTTAGAGTCATCGCATGAATCATCACTTGATTAAAACCATTCGTTTTGTTTCCGTAAATTCATTCGTTACCAGCGAGTAGAAATACACGCCGCTTGCAAATCCCGTGCCATCCCAATCAACAGAATAGCTTCCGGGTTTAAGCTGCTTGTTTACGAGTGTTGTGACTAAACGGCCGGAAATATCATAGATAATTAATTGAGTGGACACACCCCGTCCTTCGGACACCCCTCTCAAGAGGGGAATTTGAAATTGTATGTTTGTTACCGGATTAAATGGATTTGGATAGTTTGGAAGTAAATCAAATTCTTTTGGAATCTCTGAGCTGATAATTGTGATCCCGTTGGGAGAAACAGTTAATGCAGCAGTTGTAACTTTTGAATTTACTACAAAATCTCCGCCATCGATCAGATTGTTATTGTTTTTATCGTACCACAATGCCGTTAGCATGTCGTATGTACCCGTTGATGTGTTGCATGGAATTTTGAACGTGCGTGAATAATTCGTGGTACCCTGAGTAAAATTTTTCTTTACATCACCTGTTGCGTCTGATATCCAGTTAGTTGTTCCGGTGGGAGCTATTGATGCCCCTATCATAAGGCTTGCCGTACCGCTGGATGTTACATTGCTGTTGATGGTTATCTGCACGCATGGCCCGGTATTCGATGGCACCGCTGTTGAAGTGTTTATTGACGCATTGGTGGCCAGTGTTACAGCCCAATTGTTTGGCGATACCGTGTAATAATGCTGGAGTATCTGCTGCCATGTTTTGCTGCCGTATGAGTGCGCATTGCCCTGACTGCATGGACTCGATGTTGTAACCAGCCTGCCTGTTGCCCAGCGGACTGTGCCCCACTGACATAATCCCCTGCCATGCCCGTTTGGTGTGCCGCCTGTGCAGACCGGATCATATATGCATGGCCATGCGGAGCCGGTGCCCGAGTATCCGTTGCCGCAGCCTTTGTTATTATTTTCGGCTGAGTATTCTGAGCGCACAACACCCGATGAATTTGTTAAAATATATCCGAAAGTATTATCAACAGCAGTACTTGTATTGGTTGATGTTACACTGCCCATGTATTGGCAGTAAGTATTATCACAGATATCATACAACGATGCATTTATGGGATTGTAAACATAATACATTCCATAAGTGCGAACTGCAACAGCACATGCCTGCAGTGAATTCATCCCGCCGGTGATATTTCCCCAGCATGCGTATATTTCTGCCGGAAGCACATATTTGCAGTATGTTTGCAGGGAGTACACTTGAGCAGAAGTGCAGTTTGTTCCGGTACAGTTCTTGCCTACGCGGATATTCATCGGCAGAACAAATCCGGTTACTGCCATATCTGTGAACATGACCGGGGAGATGCAGTCTTCGCACTCTTCTGTAACCGGCACAAATTTTGAATAAGTATTTTCAGTTTTCAGTCTTACGGTGAAAATGAAATCCGTGTTTGTTGTCAGTTCAAAATTATCATATTGCTTTGTGACGTACGGCGCCTTTTCAAAAGCGATGTTTGTAAAAATACGGGTATCACAATCCGCAGGGAGAGTGAATTCAAAATACCCCGTTGCATCTGTTAGTGCAAATATACGCGAGCTGCCATCAGTTACTTTAACATTAGCCAGCGGAAGGCCTGTACGGTCATCAACGGCGTAGCCGAGCAGCAGAGCGGCATCACTGCGAAGCAGTGAATTGATGCGCGCGGGATTGAGCTTTGGATCAACGCTTAAAGGATCAAGAAAAATATCATAGCTAATATCACTTTCGCCAATGGTGAAATATGTCTGCGAACCCGCATAGCCTGTATTGAATGCATTTATGATGTAAGTACCCGGAGCAAGCTCTGAATAAAAAGTATTGGAAGGAGTTTTATTTACTTTAACTGAAGCGGCGGGATCATTCACTTTAGTGAGCGAGATATTCCCGGGTGAAAGCGCATACCCGGTTTCACTGGAAAAGAACTTGAGTTCAATTTTTCCGGCATATGATCCGGATTGTATTAATAAGGTTAACAGGATAATTAAAGCAAATCGTAATGATATTTTCATTTAACCTTTAATTAGTTGAATAAAAATACTCAATAAGCAAAGAAAATGAAATAGTAATAGATGTAAATAATTGTTTCCAGGATTTTGTCATGCTGAACTCGTTTCAGCATCTGTTCTAATTACAGAAAAAAACAGTGTATCAATTTACTTCACCAACACCATACGCTTAGTTTCAACAAAACTTTCGGTTACCAATGAGTAGAAATACACTCCGCTTGCAAATCCGGTGCCATCCCAATCAACCGAATAGCTGCCCGGTTTTAGCTGTTCGTTAACGAGTGAGGCGACTTCACGTCCGAGGAGATCGTAGATTAAAATTTTTGTAAACATACCCCGTCCTTCAGACACCCCTCTAGAGAGGGGAATTTGAAATTGTATTTTGGTAACTGGGTTGAAGGGGTTTGGATAGTTTTGGTGGAGAGAGTAATTTTGAGGGATTTGAGATGAAATTGGTTGAATCGCAACAAAAGTACCACCTGTTGTAGTTTTTAATATCGCTCCCAAGTCTCCAACTACATAAACTATATTATTATCGATAATACTGATATCCCATAAAAACTTATCCCGTGAAAAATAATATTGGGTATTCCAATTCAGCCCTCCATTAGAAGTAGCTAAAACTATGGATCCTACTACATAACCGGTTTGGGGATTTAAGAAAGATATCTTATTAAATTGTTGATCATACATTGTCTGAAATACAGACCAATTATTTCCTGAGTTTGTAGTTTTAAGAATTTTCCCATCAGCAGTAGAAATGTATCCAGTATCAATATTAACAAAATCAACGCACCAATAATAATTTGCCGGGGTAATACTAATATTAAACCAATTAGAACCACTATTCGTTGTTTTTAAAATTTCGCCTTGTGCACTAACAACAAAACCTGTATTCTCATCGATGAAATCAATAGATAGATAGTCCCTATTAGAACTGGTATAAATGATAGACCAATTTATTCCAGAATTTGTTGTTTTAACTATTTTAGCATTCCAACCACAACCATAACCAGTTAAAGAATTAATAAAGGTTAACGAATAAATCGAACTAGCACCGGATTGGACACCAATCCAGCTTAATCCACGATTAGATGTTTTAAATATTAACGGAGAAAAACCTGATGCATATCCGGTATTTATATCTGTAAATTTTATTGATGTTAAGTTAACATTTGAACCCACATTATTTGGAAGCCAGTTTTGCCCTCCATTTGTTGTACCAAAAACAACTCCGTTTTCACCCGATACATATCCGACACTCTGATTTAAAAAATGAGATGCCCGAATTCTATTATATGTTATTGCATTGTGCAAATTTGTCCAATTCAACCCGCTATTAGTTGATTTGAGAAATTGCCCATTATTTCCAACAGAAAATCCAAAATTGTTATTTAACAATACTATTGAATTTAAACCTGTAGAACCGATATTATATACATTCCAACTTAATCCTCCATTAAATGTCTTATATAACTTATCCCCGTTCATCATACTTAAAAAATATCCGGTATTATTGTTGATAAAATTAAGTGATTTAGCAGAAAAATTGGGTATTATACTTGATTTAAGAGACCAATTGTATCCTGAATTTGTTGAAACAAGCAATCTTGAAACATTTTCGTAGTTTGAAATAATATATCCGGTTAATTGATTAACAAATGACATCCCACCAATTGAATTAGAAGAATCGATCATTATTGTGGTCCAATCCAATCCTGAATTGCTTGACCTATAAACGCTGTAAGTATAACTTGCGCCTATATAATTTATATTGTCTAATTGTTTTATATAGTATATGCTTGGGCAACTATTTGATACCCAAGTTTCACCAAGATCTGTGGTTTTATATATATTGCCTGAATTTCCTCCAGCAAGTAGGATACCATTATTGAGATCTAGAGTCCATATATTATAGCCTCCAGTCAAGGTTAATTTTACATCCCATGATGAACCGCCATTTGTAGTTTTATATATTTTATCATTTGCAATAAAACCAGTACTGGGATTCAAAAATGAAATATCATTAATGTATTCTAAAATAGGAGCATTGGTTATATTCCAACTTTGGCCACCATCAGTAGATTTAATAAATGCCCCACCTAAACCAATTGCAAAAATGTTTAGATTATCCAGAGCGTATATTTTAGTTAATGATTTACCCTGTGGTAACGGGTTCTGCCAAAACCACCCGCTTTGAGAAAATATATTACTCGTTGAAAGAATTAACAGAAAGGAAAATATATAGAGTTTTTTCATAACTAAGGAATTTTAGTTATTCAAAAATATATGCTTTTTTTTGTAAATACAATAGAATTACGTAAAATACAAAAGGACGCTTGCGGCGTCCTTTAAGTTCTAGTTTCCCGCTTTCGCGGGGATGCATTCACATTAATATGCCCACTTGAGCAATATCGAGCCC
The DNA here is from genome assembly GCA_014879675.1 of Ignavibacteria bacterium. Classification (GTDB taxonomy): domain Bacteria; phylum Bacteroidota; class Ignavibacteria; order Tepidaquicellales; family OLB5; genus OLB5. The sequence goes on along the minus strand of JACSRQ010000086.1, from coordinate 13,032 downwards.
CATGTATATCCGGCACCGAAGCTTGCAAGCACAAGGTTATCACCCTTTTTGATCTTGCCCTCTTCCCAGTACTCGCTCAGGCAAAGCGGTATTGTTGCCGCAGTAGTGTTTCCGTATTTATGGATATTCACCATAACTTTATCATGCGGCAAGCCCATACGGTCAGCGCATGCTGTTAAAATCCTCATATTTGCCTGGTGAGGTACAAGGTATGAAATATCATCGGCAGTCATATTATTGCGCACCATAATTTCATGTGATACATCGGCCATTCCTTTTACCGCATCCCTGAACACATGTTTGCCTTCCTGGTAAACATAATGCCAGTCATTTTCAACTGTCTGGTGTGAAGGCGGGTTCAGGCTTCCGCCGCCAAGCATGTTGAGATATTTACCTCCCTTGCCATCAATGTGCATATTTGTATCCAATATACCGTATGCGGGATCTTCGGAAGGCTCAAGCAAAACACAACCTGCTCCATCGCCGAACAGCACACATGTATTTCTATCCTTATAATTTGTGATAGTTGACATCTTATCTGAGCCAACTATCAAAACCTTTTTATACATGCCGCTTTCGATAAACTGCATACCTGCAACCATAGTGAATATAAATCCCGAACATGCAGCCAGTACGTCGAATCCCCACGCTTTGGTTGCGCCGATCTTTTCCTGTATTATGCATGCTGTGGAAGGAAAAAGCATATCGGGTGTAACAGTGCCAACAAGGATGAGATCAAGCTCACTTGCTGAAATTCCCCTGCGCTTAAGCAGCATATTGATTGCCTCAACAGCCATGTAAGAATTGGGTTCACCGTTAGTGAGAATACGTCTTTCTTTGATGCCTGTGCGGGTTTGTATCCATTCGTCATTTGTTTCAACGATCTTTTCCATATCGCTGTTAGTAAGGATGGTTTCGGGTACATAGTGACCAACTGCCGTTATTGCCGCTCTGATCTTACTCATTTAAAAAATTTATTTTTCTGTTTTGGGAACGAAGTCCTTAATATCTTTTATTTGTGAAGCTATTTTTTCGTTTATTTTAACCCTTGCCATTTGTTCTGCCTTTAATGCCATGTTCATAATGGCGCGGGGTGTAGATCTTCCGTGTCCGATGATTGAAATGCCATTCACACCAAGCAGCGGCACGCCGCCGTACTCCTGGTAATCGAAATCCTTCATTATATCTTTAAGCGTACCATATGCCATACCAACTTTCACTTTGCTCAAAAATCCTCTTTCGGCATAATCCGAAAACTTCGTTTTCAAAATACCTAACACACTTTCAGCGAATTTCAGAACAACATTGCCAACAAATCCGTCACATACTACAATATGGGTTGAGCCTTTTAATATGTCGCGGCCTTCAACATTGCCAACAAAATTGAGATTACTTTTTTCAAGAAGCTCGTACGTTTCCACGGTCAATGCATCGCCCTTGGTTTTTTCTTCGCCAACACTGAGTAATCCAACTTTTGGATTATCGATCCCGTAAATGCTGTTTGCATAAACTGAGCCCATGATCCCGAACTGCAGCAGGTTGAGTGGTTTGCAATCAACATTTGCGCCCACATCAAACACCATAGTAATACCGCGCTCCGTTGGGAACCTGGAGCCGATAGTTGGGCGTGATACATTCGCGATCCTGCCGAGGATAAAAAGTGATGCTGCCATAACAGCACCGGTATTGCCCGGACTGATAAACGCATCGGCTTCACCCGATTTATGCAGCTTCAGGCCGGATGCTATAGAAGAATCAGGTTTTTTCCTGAGGGCATCGGCTGCGCTTTCATGCATTTCTACCACCTGGGAAGCATGGTGAATACGTATCCTTGAGTTATCGTAAGAGTGTTTGCTGAGCTCTGCTTCAATTTTACCGCTATCACCAACAAGAATTATGTTTACACCTTGGTTACTGCGTACGGTTTCAACGGCTCCCGCAACTTCACTTGCAGGAGCATTATCTCCACCCATTGCATCCAGGGAAATGGTGATTATATCCTTTGTCCCTTGGCTCAAATTAAAAGTTTGTTATATTATTTTTTGGGGATTACTATGGAACGGCCGTCATAAAAACCGCAGCCGGGGCAAACCCTGTGCATAAGTTTTGTTTCGCCGCAGTTAGGGCAGCTCATTACACTTGGAGCTGTAGCTTTGTAATGTGTCCTTCTTTTTCTGCTGCGCTGTTTCGAGTGTTTTCGTTTCGGATTTGGCATTATATCACCTTTATGTTATCTATTACTTAATTACTATTCACATTTAAAAAACTAAAACCTAAACCTGTTGAAATCAGTTTGAAATACTGATTGAAATCCCGCCTGCGGGATAACCTGAAACCTGCAACCTGAAACCTGAAACCTGAAACCTATTCATCATCTTCATCTTTATCAACCAGTATCCCGCTCCAGAACTCTTTTGTTCTTCCGCACCATGAGCATGAACCGTCTTCTTTTTCCGGAGGAAGCTTCTTCATCGGAATTGTAAGAAGTATCGTTTCCTTTATATCGTTGGTGAGGTCAACGGTCTTCATATGCGCGGGATAGGTACGGATATACTCTTCATTTATAGCTTCTTCGCGCGAATGCTGCTGCACGAAAACAAGCTCAAAGCCTGTTTCGAAGCTCTTTTCAAAGTTATCCAGGCACCTGTCGCACTCAAGGAATATTGTTCCGCTGATCTTAGTTTTAACATCAAGCTGGAAATTGGTTTTGAACAATTCAAACCCGATGAGGACAGGATCTTTTAAAATACCATCCGCTAACCCCAGCTCGGCTGAATTACTGACCAATTCTAACTGCTGGCTTCCATCATTTAAAGAGCCTATGTTGATCTTGATTGCCATTTTGCCAGCAAATTATGAAGATTTACGCGTTTTTATTGAAAAATCTAACAAATATAGGGAAAATTAAATTAATTTTCGAGGCCTCAAACTATACCCAAAAATAAAAGGCGTTTCTTAACCGGAAACGCCTTTTTTCGAAGAGCTTCCCCCTTCCGTGGGGAATATCTATCGGAGGTATTTAATGACAAAGTATATCTGCGTGAGCAGAGGCGAAACTAAACTGCCTTATTTCATAAGAACCATCTTCTGAATCTGTGTACCGTTCGGAGTTTCTATCCTGTAGAAATAAACACCGCTGTTCAGGTTCACTGCATCAAAAGTAACACTGTGATCACCGGAAGCAAGATCCTTATCAAGCAGATCTGATACCACACGGCCGAGTACATCATACACTGTAATTTTTACATGGCCTGCACTCTGCAATGAAAACAGAATGTTGGTTGAAGGATTGAACGGGTTTGGATAATTAACAGCTATCCTTTCCCTGTTAGCCGGTGAATAAGAATACCTGACATCAGTTATTCCGAATGCACCATAATCATTCCCAAATGAACCGGAGCTGTATATAACATTGTGCAATGCATGTGTGCTGACTGAATTTGCTCCGTCATTTACGCTGCCCGAGCTGTTATACAGCATTCTCCATCTCTGACTGCCGAATTCATTATAAGCAATGGTCATAATATCCGAACCCGTTGAGGGTCGAACACACTCGCCGGTAATGAACAAGAATACATCATAGCACAACTCATACGGATCGCCGGTTGTGCATTTTTTATTGATAACTTTGAGATCCCATGCTTTTTCAGAAAAGCCGCCATCAACCCTGTTGAGCCATAGCTGTGCTCCATCGCTGCCGTTGTATTTTATTGTAGCATAATCATAATTTACAGTACTGGTTCCAGCTGCCGGACCCTTGCTGTAACCGGTAACATAAACATGCCCGAATATATCAATATCTATCCCTGTTGCAGCATCAGTATCGTTTGTTGCGGGATTGGTATATCTTTTAAGCCATTGCTGCTGACCTGCTGTATTGTACTTTATTGTAGCGTAATCAAGTTTGGTTGTTCCGCCATGACTTGAACCCGTAATGTAGGAATTTCCACCTGCATCAACTTTGATCTCGCATGCAATATCATCAAGGTAAGCTGGAGCATCATATCTTTGGGTCCACTGCTGCGCACCTGCGGAATTGTACTTAATAGTAAGCATGTCATAACCTTTGTTATTGGTTTGGCTGCCGCCTGTTACGTAAACATTTCCTGATGGATCAACAGCTACCGAGTATGCTATATCACTCATACCTGAAGGGCCGTTGTAGCGTTTAGCCCACTGTAATGTGCCGCTTGAATTATATTTCAAAGTAAGATAGTCATCTTCAACATCGTCATTTCCCCAACTATAGCCGGTAACATAAACGTTTCCTGCATTATCAACAAATATCGATTTTGCATAGTCATAATAGTAGCAGTCAGCCAGCGCACCATTGTAACGTGCAACCCACTGCTGCTGCCCTGCGCTGTTGTACTTTATGGTACAGTAATCCTCGCTGCCATAGTCAGATGAGGTTCTGCTCCAGCCGGTTACGTAAACATTTCCATTGGTATCAATAGCAATTGCAGATGCCATATCAATGTTATGGGCCGGCCCGTCATACCTGGCAGTCCATTGTAAAACACCATCTGAGTTGTATTTCTGGGTCGCGTAGTCTTCTTTGGTGCTGTTGGAGCCCCAGCTGTATCCGGTAATATAACAATTTGCCCCCCGGTCAGATACCATGGCTGTTGATTTATCAACCTGGTTCCCCGGCCCGTTGTAGCTCATGACCCTGCTTACTACCTGTGAATAGCATGAAGCAGTTATGGCCAGAAACATCATGAAAGTAATTATTTTTTTCATTTTTCCCCCCTTATTTGGAAAATAATTTTTAGGCCTTAATTACACTTATTTTATAAGCATCATTTTTTTAGTACTTATGAATCTCTCATTGATATCCAATGTTGATACAGCTTCGATCCTGTATATGTACACTCCGCTTGCCATATCTGAAGCATTCCATGTGTAGCTATACTTACCTGCAGCAAGCTCGCTGTTAATAAGCTGCGCAGATACTTCGCCCAGGATGTTGAATACAGTGATCTTCACCACTGAATTTTTCGGAAGGTCGAAATTAAGCTGTGTTGATGGATTGAACGGATTCGGATAATTATTGTAAAGCTCGTAAGACTGCGGCAATTCACTTTGGTTAACCACCAGACCTGTAATAGAAGTAATGAAACTTCTTCTGATACTGTTGCTGCTTGTGTTACAGGTGTTTGATGCATTAATTCTCCAGTAATACCTTGTATTAGGCTGCAGCCTGCCTGCCGGAACATTAAGCAGCCTGCCGGCTATATTATTTGAGTCGAGTACCACATTTGTGAATCCTGAGTCGGTTGCTATCCTGCACCTGTAAACCGAAGTGTATTGAACTGAATCCCATGTTAGCTGCGGAGTTGAATTCGTTGCGGCATTATCTGCCGGAAGCTGAAGCACAGGTGTAGTTAATGATTGGTTTGTTGTCCGGAAATTACGGACAGATGACCAGCTTGCGCTTTCACCTACAAAGTTTGTTGCCTTCACGCGCCAGTAATATTGGGTATTATAGTTGAGCGCGAAATTGGGCAGTACATATTGTGAAGCATTGATGCCGGCAACTTCGTACGCAAGTGTTGTGAAGTTTTGGTCAGTTGAAAATTGTAATCTGTAGTGGCATACCGGCGGAAACACATCGCTCCAATCGAGAGTGCCTGTGATGGAGAAACAGGTTTGCCCGTTGCCGGGTGCGCTGAGTGATGCGGCTCCCGGAAGCAGCCAGCCGCCTGTTGTTGTTTTTATGATTGTACCGTTTATACCAACTGCCCAGCCGATATTAGTATCAGAAAACGAAACCGCAGAAAGCGGATTAGCTGTGTTGCTTGTTTGCTGGTACCAGTTCAGGCCGCCGTTTGAAGTTTTCCTTACTGTACCGTAATCGCCAACAACAACCATGAAAGTCTGATTTTTTACTGTCAGGCCATTCAGCCAATTTCCTGTTCCGCTTGTTTGCGCTACCCAGTTCACACCGAGGTTAGTTGTCTTGCGGATAATGCCTCCTTCACCTATTATAGAAGCATCGTTGGTACCTGTGAAACTTACCTGCTCTATCTGTGAGCTTGTTCCGCTCGAGATCAGGCTCCAGTTCACTCCGCCATTGGTGGTTCTGATCAGGTTACCAAACTGTCCGCCTGCAAATCCGTTGTTAGCGTCTGCAAATGCCACACAAGTTAAATTGGTTACCAAACCTGTGGAATATGATACCCAGTTTGTTCCGCCGTTCGTTGTCCTGAGAAATGTACCGTACCATCCGGCAATGTATCCGGTAGTATTGTTTATAAAACTTACCGACCTTAGCTGGTATCCAACTCCGCTTGATTGCGAGCTCCATGATGAACCGGCGTTTGTTGTACGTAAAACCACGCCAACATCTCCAACTGCGTAACCTGTATTCCCGTTTATGAAATAGACACCGAAAAGATGTGCTCCTGTACCGCTTGAAATGCTGCCCCAGTTGGTTCCGCCATTACTCGTTCTGAGTATCAAGCCAGACTGCCCGACAACAACTCCTGTGGTTGGATTCACAAAATAAACTGCGTTGAGATTATTGCTTGTGCCGCTTGTTTGTGCGAACCATCCGTATGGCTGGCCGTAAATTCTTACACAAGCTAAGATGAAGATTATAAAAAGTGTGTATTTGATCGATTTCATAAATTTCTCCCCCTAAAAAGAAATTAAATGATACTGCTTTTTCGTTAGCCTTAAACCCTATAAACTCTAACGATTTCTATTAACTGATTTCTATAAACATAAGACAATATGTTTGTGATAGCAATAGACTAACCTAGCTTGTTTGGTGATATTGTAACAAATAGCTTTTTTCGTGAGATGAGAAATATGGGTGTAAAGTTCGAAAACAAAAAAGCCCGGTCAGCAACCGGGCTTTAGTAAATCCAAAATTTTAATCAGCACTTTCTGTACGCATCAAGCATTTTCACAGTTCTAACTCCCTCTTTCACGTCATGCACTCTGATAATATGCGCGCCGTTGAGAACTGCAATTGTGTTGAGGGTAATTGTGCCTTCGTGTCTATCGTGCACATCATCAATCTCGAGAATTTTCCCTATCATGCTTTTTCTTGAGAAGCCAACCATGATTGGTGAATCAAGCCTTTTCAGGTCACCGAGATTTTTCAGAATAGTAAGATTATGTTCAATCGTTTTTCCGAAACCAAAACCGGGATCAAATATCACCTGCTTTATTCCCGCAACATTTGCTTTCCATGCGGCGTTTTCGAAGTACTGAACAAGCTCAGCCATAACGTCATCGTACTGCGGATCCTTCTGCATATCTTTAGGTGTGCCCTTGATGTGCATAGCAACAGCCGAAGCATTATGCTTTGCGATAGTTGCAGCCATTTCGCTATCGAATCCGAAAGCGCTGATATCATTCACTATCACTGCGCCGGCTTCGAGTGCAGCATCAGCAACCGAGGCGCGGTATGTATCAACAGAGATCGGAATTTTGACTTCCGCAGCAAGCGCTTTGATAACGGGTATCACGCGTTTTGCTTCTTCTTCAGAAGAAACTTCATCTGCGCCGGGCCGGGTTGATTGTCCCCCGATATCAATAAAATCGGCTCCTTCGGCTTCAATTTCCATGCCGCGTTTAACAGCATCTTCGGTTTTGTAATATTTACCGCCATCTGAAAACGAATCGGGCGTTACATTCAGCACACCCATTACATGAGTTCTTGCGCTGAGGTCATAAACTTTTTTTCCGAATGTGTATGAATAATTATCGTTCAATTTTATATTGTTTGGTTATTAAAACAATTTACTTTTCTATTTCAGTATCTTCAATTTTTTTGAAGAGTATTTCAGGTTTGCCGAGCGTATGTCCGGCTTCAAGCTTCAAGTCACATGCACCCTGCCATGTTAACTTCTCATCAGGCAAAGCAAGCATCCTTAAGAGCTTTTCGGAGCTGAATGGAAGTATCGGGTCAAATATAACCGCGAAAGTTCTGCATAGCTGCAGGCAGATATTTATAATCGTGCCGCAGCGTTCCTTATCTTCCTTAACTGCTTTCCACGGCTCAGTATCATTGAAGTACTTGTTGGCTTCCCTGACCAGATTCATACTTTCGCTCACTGCATCCTTAAATTTGTAATTTTCATAATAAGATGCAATCCTTGATGGGTATGATTTTACGCTTTCAAGCAGATTTTTATCAATTTCATGAAGCTCGCCCAATGGCGGAACGCGGCCTTCGAAGTATTTTTCAGCGAAAACGAACGTACGGTTCACAAAATTTCCCAGGATTGCGCCAAGCTCGTTGTTATTCTTTGCCTGCAGGTCGCTCCAGTAGAAATCGGTATCCTTATTTTCGGGCATGTTGCTGGCAATAGCGTATCTTATAGAATCCGGATTAAACCTGCCGATAACATCTTTCACATAAATAGCATGCCCTTTGCTTTTCGATTGCTTTGTGCCTTCAAGATTCATGAATTCATTAGCGGGCACGTTATCCGCAAGTACTATTCCACCGTGCGCCATAAGCATTGCCGGGAAAAACATAGCGTGAAAGATAATGTTATCCTTACCAAGGAAATGCACAAGCCGTGTATCATTGCTGCACCAGTAATCTTTCCACAGGTCTTCATTTCCTTTGGAAGCAAACAGCTCTTTGGTAATTGAGATATATCCAATTGGCGCTTCGAACCATACGTATATTACTTTACCCTCGTGATCTTCAAGGGGAAGCGGAACGCCCCACGAGAGATCGCGCGTGATAGCCCTATCCTGCAAACCAGTTTTAAACCAGCCCTTACAGTAGTTCACAACATTCGGCTTCCAGTCGGGTTTGCTGCTTATCCATTTATCAAGCTCATCCTGGTATTTTGCAAGCGGAAAGTAAAAATGAGTTGATTCCTTCACCACGGGTGTATCACCCGTAATTGTTGATCTTGGATTCTTAAGCTCAAGCGGCGAAAGTGTACTGCCGCAGTTCTCGCATTCATCGCCGCGCGCAACTTCATATCCGCATACGGGACAAGTACCAACAACAAATCTATCTGCGAGGAACCGCTGTTCCTTTTCCGAATAAAGCTGCTTCTCGGACTTCTCGTACAGCAGATCTTTATCATACAGATTTGTGAAGAAATCCTGCGCAGTTTTTTTGTGTGTATCAGTCGATGTGCGGGAATAAATATCAAACGACATACCGAGCTGTTCATAAGCAAGCTTATTAGCTTCGTGATATTTATCGACAATTTCCTTTGGTGTGATGCCTTCTTTTATTGCCGACATTTCGATAGCGGTGCCGTATTCATCTGAGCCGCAGACATAAATCACATCATACCCGGCAAGCCGGCAATAGCGGACGTACATATCCGCGGGGAGGATCGAGCCTGCAATATGTCCGAGGTGGGTATCGCCATTGGCGTACGTGAGAGCCGAAGTAACGAGTATTCTCTTATATTTCCCTGTTTTTTCCATAATAATCTACAAATATACCCATTGAAAAAACAAAAAGCCTGCCAGAAATACGGCAGGCTTGAAATTCATCGGATGACTTCAGTTAATCCGATGAATAAGAAATGTTATTATTTTACCAGCACCATCTTTTTTCTTTCTGAATACTCCCCTGCGCGAAGCTCGCAGAAGTACACGCCGCTCGGAAAGTTTGAAGCATCCCAGGTAACCTCATAGCTGCCGGGTGACTTTGTTTCGCCTGCAAGCTTTGATACTTCATTTCCAACCGCATCATAAACTTTCAATGAAACGTAACCGGATTTTGGAATTTCATATTGTATGTTTGTTGCCGGATTAAACGGATTGGGATAGTTTTGCGATAAGTGAAAGCTGACCGGTTCCTGGTTAAGTGTTAATCCGGTCTCGAAAGGTTTAATTCTCAAAAACGCACCATCGTTAGTAAAGCCGTATTTCAGAACATAAATGTTTCCATCACTTCCCTGCGAGATCGATACAGCCCTACCTGTTACTGCCCACGCGGTTACGTTTTGTATTGAATCCAGCGCAGCATTAAGCCCCGCAATATACAGCGTTTGATAGTTGTAACTGCCGAAAATGATCTTACCCGATAGCGATGGGAATTGTGTACCACTGTATACAATGATACCGGTTGGCACATATCCGTTTGATGCAAACATAGGCTGTTTTAATGAATCAATATATGGCGAGCAGTAACCTTCACAAACCGGCCAGCCATAGTTTTTACCTTTCCTTATGAAATTTATCTCATCAATTGAATTGCCATTCTCTGTTGCATATAATGAGTCATTAAAAGGATTGAAGCAGAAGTCAAAGCTGTTTCTTAGTCCACGCACCCAAATCCTGTCATCTCTGCCCGTCAAAGGATTGCCGTCATCGTAAAACGGATTATTGTTCGGTATTGTACCATCATTATTTATCCGTAGCAGTTTACCACGCGGGGAATTCAACAGCTGCGCATCTGAATTATTGGCGCCGGTTCCAACAGAAATATACAGTTTGCCATCAGCTCCAAAATGCATATTACCGCCATAATGTATTCCGGACTGTGCCTGAAGGATATTTAATATTGTTACGGGGTTTGTACCGCTGTTGTTGTTTTCAGTAAAACGTACAACTCTAATAGATGACGGGGTTAAATGTGTGTAGTAAACGTACACATAGTGATTTGAATTAAAATTCGGGTCAACACATACTCCCAATACACCGCTCTCCTGCCCGGCTGTATAAAGTGAGTCTTTAAAATTCCAGAATGTTTTCACAAACGTTCCGTTGTTATTGTAAACTCTTACAGTGCTATCCTTAATGGAAATGATAAGTTTATTTACAGGCATAAAAGCAAATGATACCGGCTTTGGGAGTCCGGTAATTAATGTATCGGTATTATAAGCCTGGCAAAAAATACTGATATTTACAAAAAGCAAAATTAATGCTGTCAGAGACTTTTTCATATATACAAATTTGATAACATAAAATACTTAATAATATTATATAAAAAAAGCGTTCATCATGATTGAACGCTTTTTGTTTAGTAGTCTGCTAATACTACACATATTGTAAATTCATCCGATGACTTTGAGCCATCGGATGAATGATTGCAAAAGTGATTTATGCTGCCCCCGCAGAGCGGGACTACTTGTAAAATAGCTTCCGCTATTTTACAAGTACCATTTTCTTTTCAACTGACTGGCTGCCATCTATTGTCATTCTGTAGAAATAGACTCCGCTTGGCATGTTTGATGCATTCCATTCAACGGAGAATCTGCCTGCAGGCTTGTATTCATTCAGCAATACAGTAACTTCTTTGCCGGTCATATCATAAACTGTAATGTTAACTGAAGCAGATGTGCCGACATTATAGAATATATTTGTAGCCGGATTGAATGGGTTAGGATAATTCTGCTCGAGTGAAAATCCCGCAGGAAGCTGTGTTGAATTACCATTAACGCCTATGAGCGCATCCTGGAATTTAAAGATCGTGCCGCTTGAGCCAACAATATAAAGCTCATTGTTCTGGTCAATTCCAAAAGAAGGAACACCCTGCGGCGCGTTAGCAAACACAGAGTTATCGCTCACTACACCGCCGCTTAACAGCAGCTTCCATACTTTTCTGCTGCCGTAATCTGCGTAAATATACCTGCCAACAAGCCATGGCACTCTTGAACCGCGGTAAACATATCCGCCGGTTATGGATATATCTGAGCCTGAATTGGCATAAGTAGCTATTGGGAAGGTATATGCGCTTATTGGCTGACATCCGGCAGAATTAAACACAGAGTTGCCTTCATAACATCTCCAGCCGTAATTTTTGCCAACTGATAGAGTATCTACTTCTTCCACTGCATCCTGACCAACATCACCGCAATATATGGTGCCCGTTACCGGGTCGCGTGAAAATCTCCAGGGATTCCTCATACCGACAGCAAATATTTCCGGCGCACCGCCGCCTGTTGCAAACGGATTCGAAGGAGGAATGCTGTAATTGTTTCCGCCGCTGGGAGTGTTAATATCAATTCTTAAAATTTTTCCAAGCAGCACGTTTAAATTCTGGGCGTTATTGTTGGGGTCACCGCCTGAACCGCCATCGCCGGTGCCAATATAAAGATAACCATCCGTGCTGAACATCAGGCATCCGCCGTTATGATTTGTATATGTAGGGTGTGCAATTGTAAGCATGTTAAGCTCACTCAATGAATCTGCTTTGTTGGGGTTGCCACTCTCGGTTGTAAACCTTGAAATTCTGAGCGCCCCATCGCTTTGCCTGGTATAATAGACAAAGAAATATCTGTTGGATGAATAATTCGGGTGGAATGCAAGTCCAAGCAGGCCTCTTTCGTTTCCGGAAGAGCTGACAATGTTCGAAAGGTCGATGAAATTCTGAACATTGGTTGTCATTGAATCATTTGGAAAAACCTTTATGATACCGCGCTGCTGCACAACGAAGATCCTGTTAGTGCCGTCACCGGAATGCGTCAAAAAAAGCGGCAATGTAAATGTAAGGTTAGGAAAAGCGTTCACAAAGTTTACCTGTGGGTAAACCTGCGCCGCCGCGAAAAAAGATAGAATAAGTAATAATTTCAGGTTTTTGATCATCTAATATAGTATAGTTAATTAATTAATTTCTTCTGCCGAGTAACCTTAACAAAAAGAGGAAAAGGTTAATGAAATCCAGATATAATGTTAATGCGCCCATGATGGAAGCTTTTTTGCCGTCTTCTGACTTTGAGTCAATAGAGCCCGCCATGTTCTTGATCTTCTGGGTATCATAGGCTGTGAGCCCTACAAAAAGAACAACACCCACAAGTGAAATGATCCATGACATGAAACTGCTGTTCAGGAACAGGTTCACAACCATAGCAACTATTAGCCCGATAAGCGCCATAGTTAAAAATCCGCCAAATTTTGTGAGATCCATTTTGGTAATATAACCCAGGATGCTTGTTCCGCCGAACATCATTGAACAAATGAGGAATGTCGAGAAGATAGATCCGCCGGTATAAATGAGAAATAACGGTGAAAGAGTAACTCCGTTCAGGAATGCATAGAACAGGAAAATTACAAACCCTAAAGCTGCCGGAATTTTGTTTATCGGTAAATTAT
>JACSRQ010000108.1 GCA_014879675.1 Ignavibacteria bacterium | reverse complement strand
GGCAGATGCTGATGATGATCCGATATTCGTTAAATTGCAGGGTGAATTAGGAATTGACCCAAAAATGGAACGATACACCGTAATTATTGATGTACGTTCAACTACGCCGGCGTTACAATATGGACTATTTGGCGATGAATCAAATCCACTGCGGTTTGGCTGGTACCAGCTATCAGAAGAAGTGAGGAAAGGATTGTTAAACTGGACAGGAAGCAACAAGGAAACATTGGATTGATCGAAAAGAAATGAGCACTAAGGGTTCGTCCCCTTTTCATTTGCCTGCCGTCAGGAGTTACCTCCTGACGGGTGTTTTTTGTAACTCGAATCGCCCGATTCGATGCATTTGCGTAAAGCTCACAATCCGGTCAGGCGACCGGATTTACATGAACTGAATAAAAAATGCCCAGCATTTTAAACACCGGACATTTCTTTAAATTCGTTTTTCTCTGCTTACCTACTCACCCACTAAACTACTTCACCACTCACCTACTTACTCACTCACCTACTCAACTACTATCCTACTACACTACTAACCTACTTACCTACTCAACTACCATTTGGTTTCGAGCCATTTATCATAAATTCTTCGCTGAAGGTCTGTTGGATTCTCCATTTTCTTCAGGCTGTAATGCTTGAGTTTACTGTCTTCCAGAGTCAGAACTGCTTTTACGAGCTTATCTTCCCTGAATACAAAGAACTCAACGCTTGTGCCAGCCTTCATTTCCTTGATGCGTTTTTCCATTTCTTCATAGCCGCACTTGGAGCCATTGCAGGCAACGATCTCGTCTCCTGTTTTCAATCCGGCTTTTGATGCAGAAGACTCTTCCAGTACACTGTTAACAACTATTTTCTCGCCCTGCTTAGCCGTGTAGAGTCCAACCACGGGCAATGTACCTTCATCGCTTTCGAGTATAAGCCCCGCATAGGAAAGATACTTTTCCCAATCCAGTGGATTGGTGCCGGTAATGTAATCATCAAAAAACTTCTGCAGGCTTGTGCCGGTGAATTCCTCGCACACTTCCCTAAATTCTTCATTGGTATAGCCGGCAACATCCAGCGGGTAAAGCTCAAACATTACGCGGAAAACATCATCAAGCGAATACCTTGCCTCGGTTGCGTTCATTATTTCAAGGTCAAGAAGCAGCGATACATACGAGCCTTTGGAGTAATAATCGGATTCGGATATATAATGATTCTGGCTTCTGCGCCAGAATTTCACCCAGGCATCAAAGCTGGATTCAGCCAGCGACTGAATTTTATTGCCAGGCCTTCTGCGTTCATCTTCAACGCCAACTGTGATCTCTTTATAAAAGCTCTCGATACTCATCTGCCCGGTACGTACAAGCATTAAGCCATCATAATATGATGTGCCGCCTTCTGCGACCCATAGTTCTTTAAGATAATTTTCCTTTGTGAAGTCGTATGGAGTAATTCCTGCAGGCTTAAGCTGTTTAACATTCCATGTATGGAAGAACTCGTGTGAGATAAGTCTTAGGAATGCTTCATAACCGGCCTCAGTTTCGAATGCCTGCGGCTTAACACCCACTACAGTACTGTTGATGTGTTCGGTGCCTCCCCCGCTTTGAGGGGTACAGTGAACTATAAAGGTATATCGCTCATACGGCACTCTCCCCCAGAATTCAAAATTTTTTAAGATGATCTTAGTGAAATCCTCGGTCATTTTTTTCAGGTCATAATTTGCTTTCCCGAAAATACTAATAGTATGCTTAATTCCTGCCACTTCAAAATCATGATCGATCTGTTTACCGATCTCAAGCGGGCAATCAGTAAAGTAATCATAATTTGGGGCAAAGAACTCGTTCTCACTTATTCTTTTCAATCCGGTTGTAACATGCCATCCAACATACGGGTTAACTTTTAAAGTAAGCGGAGCATAGTACATTGAAGGAGCGAACATAAGTACGGCAGTTGCATTTATAAATGCATGCTCCTCGTTTAATCCCCTGGTACGTGCAAGGAAATCGTTCGCAAAGACCCTGTAGCTGACTTTGATGGATTTATGGTTATTCTTTTGGATCTTCCACGTAAGCTTATCTGTTTTTTCCCAAACAAGGGCGCTGCCATCCGGACCGAAAGCTTTAAACTCCTGGATGCCTGATGCAAAATCAAAAATGAAATATCTGCCCGGCCTCCAGACCGGAAGCTTCAGATCTATCGTGTGTGTATCCGGGGAAAGTTCTGAAAGCTCAATTTCTACATTAAAAAAATGTGAAGCCGGTTCCGGCATTGAAACTGTATATCTTAATTTATTATTCATATTGTTTGAAATTCCTCTAATGTAATAGATATGGGTATTTCTCTATTGTTATACAAATTTCCTAATAATTTTTTTAAGATATTATCACGAATTTTTTACCATATTTTGTTTATTATAATTTTGACATATTATAGAAGTAAACTATTTCTTAATCAAACACTCATCAATGTCAGAAATCAGACTTGTAAATTGCATTAAACTTAAGACCGAATTACCGGGACTGGATTCACCTCCAATGCCAAACGAGCTGGGTCAAAGGATCTATGAAAATGTATCAGTTCAGGCATGGAAAGAGTTCCTGGAGCATTTCAAAATGGTTGTTAACGAGTACCGCCTTGACCTAACGAGCCCAATGGCAGACCAGGTATTTGAACAAAAGGCAGATGAGTACTTTTTTTCGGATGAATACAGGATGCCGGAAGGATATGTGCCGGAAGAAAAGCTCTAAAATCACGTTTTTACGTGAAATATTTCAAATATTTACGCTTGTTTTTTTTAAAATTATAGTTATATTTCATTTAAATAGGGGAAGAATCTAAACATAAACCAGCATGAAAAAGAAATTACTAATTCTCTTTGTCCTTTTTATCGCATCTTGTTATCCTCTTTTGGCGCAGCTTTCATCTCCAATTTTAGTTGAACCGCCAAAGGAAACATCTGTTGCACGCGCACCTGTTACTCTTGATTGGCAGGATGTAGCCGGAGCAGTTTGTTACAGGGTTGAAGTATATACCGATACTACAAGTCCGGATAAATTTGAAGGAACATGTAATTCTCCTACTTCCCATTTCGATATCCCGGCGACAGAAACGGAAATGAACACTAAATATTACTGGAGAGTGTTTGCATGCAGCCCTGGCGGTTGGAGCGCACCTTCCGGATACTTTAGCTTTAAGACCCAGGCTGTTGATGCAATAGGTTCAGTTGGTAACTTGACCGATGGTGTTATTGATCTTATCGCTGATGAAGAGATCTCACAGAATCAAGGTAACATACTTATCAACAGGCTTCACTCAGTAGAAAACCGACTGAATCAGGGCAATAAATTTATGGCTCTGGTCAATATGGTTCTTTTCAAAGCAAGAGTATTGATCCTAAGGATATCTAACCAGATCAATCTGGAGACCTATAAGAACCTAAATTACAGCTCTGATGGCGTAATTGATCTTATAGTTGATGAAGAAGAAAGGCAAACAGCCGGCACTAGGGAGAGTTTTGATTTTACAGACTTGACAACTCCAAAATCGTATGAGTTAAGCCAGAATTATCCTAATCCGTTTAATCCAAGCACGACTATTGAATTTTCAGTTCCTAAAGATGCCGCTGTGACTTTAAAAATTTACGATGTACTTGGAAAAGAAGTGGCAACTTTGGTAAATGAACAGAAGCCAACAGGTACTTATATAGTTAACTGGAATGCTTCCAATTTCAGCAGCGGGCTTTATTTCTATAAGCTCACAGCCGGAGATTTTAACCAGACAAAGAAAATGTTCCTGGTGAAGTAAAATCACCAAAATTACAGTTTACATTTATAAAGAAGAGTGTTATCTTAATATAGCGCTCTTCTTTTTTTATGGCGCAAAATGAAATATGGATTTTGATAACATAAAAGCGGCGCAGGATTCAATTTCAATGGAATCCACTGATGAAAATCCTGCTCAATATCACTCAATTCTGCTTGATCTCAAGAAGATGGATAAAACTGATCTTCATGAGTTCATGAGGAAAGTGCTTGATGTTGTTGCCAACGCACTTGATATAGAACGTGTATCTATCTGGTTCTTCAATGAAGACAGGACTTCCATTTATTGCGATTACCTTTACCTGAAAAAATTCGGCGAATACGCAAATGAAACTACACTTGAAGTAAAGGACTATCCTTCGTACTTCAAGGCAATAGAAACCAATTTATCCGTTGCCATAGATGATGCGCTGACAGACCCTGTTACCCGTGAGCTTGCTGAAGACTATCTGAAGCCAAGAGGAATATGTTCGATAATGGATATACCTATCCACTATCATGGTGAAACTATCGGAATAATATGCCATGAAGAACAGGATAAGATCAGGCACTGGAAACGGGAAGAAATGGATTTCACTGCCGCAATTTCTTCCCTGGTATCAACTTCGCTGGAAATAGATTACAGGAAAGGCAAGGAACGCGACTTCCATGAGAGCCAGAGATTTTTATCAACCCTAATAAGCAATCTTCCCGGTTACGTTTACAGGGTTAACAAAGAAGGTGAAGCCTGGTCTATTCAGTACATCAGCGATGGAGTGTTTGACTTATCAGGTTACAGCCCTAAGGAGCTGATCAGGAACAAGGTTCTTTACTACAGCATGATGGTAAATGAATTCGATAAGAGCCAGGCGAAGGTTATAATTTCCTCAGCACTTGCGGCTAAGAAGCCATACCAGATAAACTACAGAATTTGCACTGCAGAAGGAAAGCTGAAGTGGGTTTGGGAACAGGGACGCGGCGTTTATTCTGAAAAGGGCGAACTGATAGCCACAGAGGGATTCGTTACAGATATAACAGAAAAGAAACTTTTTGAGGAAGAGATACTCAAGAAAAATAACGAGCTCTCGGCTCTATATCATTTCGGTAAATCTCTCAGCAAGCTTGCAGAACCGGCTATGATCATAGAAGATATCGGCACAATGCTTGGCAAGCTGTTTAACAGTCCGAATATTTACCTCGCACTATACAACGAACCTGAGCAGCGGATAACATACCCGTTTTACCTGAAAGCAGGCATCAGTACAGAGCATGAATCAAGGCCGTTTGCGAATGCATTCACTGAGTTTGTGATAAGATCGAGAAAAGGCGTAATACTGAATGAGCATATTTTGGCTTCATTGAAGCTGCTTGGTGTTACCGGAAGCTCGATCGAAGCGAAGTCACTGATATCTGCCCCAATGACAGCGGGTGAAAAGGTGCTTGGTGTAATTACTATACAGGATTTTGAAAAAGAAAATGCATTCACTCAAAACCAGCTTGAGCTTCTCACAACCGTTGGCTCACAGGCAGCAATTGCACTTGAAAACTCCTACCTGTATTCAGAAGTAACAAAACAGCTTCGCGAAAAAGAGATACTGCTCCAGGAAGTACATCACAGAGTGAAGAACAATCTACAGGTAATGTCGAGCCTTATCAAGCTGCAGGCCAGGTACATAAAAGATGAAAAAATGCTCGACCTGATGAAAGAGACCGGCGGCCGGATACAATCAATGGCAATTGTGCATACGAAGCTGTACAATTCAGGGAATTATGAATTCATAAATTTCGGGGAGTATGTGAAGAACCTTATAGAAAGTTTTCAAAATACATACGGCTATAAACTGCGGAATATTAAATTCGAAACTGATATAAGCGATATAATCATTAATATCGATACAGCGATTCCAAGTGGGCTGATAATCAACGAATTGATCTCAAACTCAATAAAGTATGCATTCCCGGGCGATGCTGCAGGAACAATAGCCATATCGCTGCACAGAATTGACGGCGGTAAACTGAACCTGGTAGTGAAAGATAATGGAACAGGCGTTGATGAAGGGATTGATTTGAGCAAGGCTGATTCGCTTGGTATTCAGCTTGTTACACTGCTTACAAGGCAGATGAACGGAACACTGAATGTTAAATCTTCAAAAGGCAGCGGAACTTTGTTTGATATTACATTTGAGGAAGCAGTTTATAAGGCAAGAAAATAGGCACTATTCACCGATTATTTTCACCAGCACTCTTTTATTCCGCTTACCGTCAAACTCACCATAAAATACCTGTTCCCACGGGCCAAAATCCATCTCCCCACTTGTTATAGCAACTACAACTTCCCTGCCCATGATCGAGCGCTTCAGATGGGCATCTGCGTTATCTTCGCCGGTATTGTTATGTTTATACTGAGCGTGTGGTTTTTCGGGTGCAAGCCCTTCGAGCCATTTTTCAAAATCGTGATGCAGGCCGCCTTCATCATCGTTTATGAATACACTTGCTGTAATATGCATTGCGTTACAAAGCAGAATACCCTCTTTTATGCCGCTTTCAGAAAGACATTTCTGAAGCTCGGGTGTAATGTTAAAATAAGCCCTTCGCGCTGGGGCGTTAAACATAAGCTCTTTTCTGTATGACTTCATATCAATATTACCTTTCGAATATTTCTTAACTTCTAAATTAAAGAAATTTCATTGAGTTTTCAACCAATTAGCCGGTAAACCATTTTCAAAATGAAAGAAAAGCTTACTTATTTTGAAAGTTGATCAATCTCATATCAAGAAAAACCTCAAAATCGAAATCATCTTCCTCTTTCATGGCTGCAAACATATCGTTTGCTGCGGATACGCGGCCCTGCAGGCTGTATATTTTCCCAAGTTCAAACATTGCATGGGGCTTCAGCCACGTTTCATTTGCAGCTTTAGAATCAATACACTTCCGGTACATATCTTCCGCCTGCTGATAACTTCCCTTGAGGAAGTAAATATTCCCCAATTCGAAATACACTTTAGCCAGATCATCCTGAGTGAATGCTACACTTTTTCCTATATTTATTAACTCATTGTACATACCCTCAGCATCATCAAGTCTGCCGCACTCTCTTACATTCATAGCAATTACAAGCAGGCTATCGAATTTTGTAAATCCGCCTGATGCCCTCTGTTTGGCAAGCCTTAAGAAGAATTTTTCTCCCTCGCCATCACGTTCCTTAACAAAATCATCTCTCACCTTTTGATAAGCTGCTAGCGATCTTTGCCTATCCCCCATCATCTCATAAGATAATCCCAAAAGGAACAGGCTAACATTGTACCTATCTTCAGGGTGCACGTACTTTAGGTGTTCTTCAAAATAGAACGCAGCTTTTTCAAAGTCATTTTTGCGGAAGTATGCAGAGCCGAGAAGCGAGTTAGCGCCTTTTTTCATTTCATTTTGCAGCGAGTTTGTATTCTGATCAATCGCCGAGTTTGTCAAAGTGATAGATTCATCCATGTTATTCATTTGCTGCAGAAGGCTCGCAAGAAAGAGTTTAAATACAGGACTCTCGGGGTACTCGGCTACTACATCACGCATTATATTGACTGATTCAAAATTCTGCTCTTCTCTTTCCCTGATGGAGAAAAACGCAAGATATACTCTTGCTTCAACAGAAGTGAATTTACCCTTTTCATAAGCTGTACGCAGCATATTCCTGCCCTCTTTAAGGTTTCCATCAAACCCGATAATTGAAAGGAGCCACTGATATTTACCCGGAACGAATCCGATGGCAATTTTATACAGACCAAGCCCCATGTATGCGTCATAATAATCAGGCTTCTCAGTTACCAGGTCCATAAGCATCCCGTACCCTGTTTTCCCGCTGAATGCAGCGCCTATGAGATTTTTATTCAGGTTCAGCATTAACAGAGACCTGTAGCTGTGAGCCTGCCCTAGGTAATACATTGCATCGTAATCCTTCTCATTCTTATCCAGCCTCTCCTCGTAAAGCTCAATGGCTTTATCGCTAAGTTCAAGGAATCTAAGGTAGTATCCTTCATCCCTGGTGGGAAGAGCTTTGTAAAAATAGATCTGAGCCAGGTAAAACGATGGCCTGAGGTCCCCTGGGTATTTTGAGCTAAGTGAGTTAAAATGTGTTTCGGCAAGGTCGAATTTCAGGTTATAAATGTGGTCCAGGCCTGTTTTTATATCGCCATCCGGGATTGCAGAATAAATACAGGTGTTCAGAGTGAGAATAGTAAAAGCCAGTATAATTTGTTTCATGTTCTGTTAAACAAATAAAACTGATAAAAATTCCATTTTTGCAAGATTTTTTCCATATTTTGTAATTTCAAGTCTGCGATTTACTTAGTAATTTTGTATTGAAAAGGTTTATAAAAGATGAAAAAGAAACTCGTAGTACTCGGGAGCGGCTTCGGTGCGTTTAGCTGCCTCAAGGAGATCAATACTGATCTATATGACGTTAAAATAGTAAGTCCGCGCAATCACTTCCTCTTTACATGTTTGCTTCCAAGCACAACAGTAGGTACAATTGAATTTCGCAGCATCATCGAGCCGATCCGGAATATCAAACATGCTGAATATATACAGGCATTCTGCAGAAAGATTGACCAATCTGCTTGTATGGTATTCTGCGAAGACGCAGATACACACCGGCTATTCGAGCTAAGTTACGATATACTTGTGATATCGGTTGGCGAGGTTACGAATTCCTATAACATTGAGGGTGTAAAGGAATATTCTTATTTCCTTCGCGAAGTTGCCGAAGCTCGGAAAATTAGGACAAAGGTTATAGATTGTTTTGAAAATGCTTCACTGCCTGACCTAAGCGAAGCAGAAAAGAAGAACTATCTTAGGTTTGTGGTATGCGGCGGCGGCCCGACAGGTGTGGAATTCGCAGCGGAGCTGCATGATTTCATTGAGGAAGATGTGAGAAAGATCTACCCCGGACTCGAGGAGTTTATTGAAGTAATACTCATAGAAGCAGGCGATAAGCTGCTTAACTCATTTGATGCAAAATTAAGTGAATATACACTCAAGATATTCAACAGGCAGAAAATAAATGTACGAATCAATTCATACATAACAAAAGTAACTGAATCTGAAATATTTGTAAATGATGGTTCCCATTTCAATTACGGACTTTTGGTTTGGGCTGCTGGAAACACAGGAACAGAACTCATAAGGGAATCAACGCTGGAGAAGAACACCAGGCATAAGCTGAAAATTAATCATTACCTGAAGGTACAGGGAACGCAAAACGTGTATGGGCTGGGAGATTGTTCGGAAATTCCAGATGAGCCTTTCCCTGCGACTGCTCAAACAGCGCAAAGACAGGGTAAATACTTAGGCAAGTCGCTGAATAAAATTGCATCCGGCAAAGAGATAAAGCCATTTAAGTATAAAGATCTTGGGATGCTTGCCTATATAGGAAGCCACAAAGCGCTTGCCAATACCAGCCAATACAAAATGAGCGGCTTCACCACATGGATCTTCTGGAGGAGCGTGTACATTACCAAGCTTGTTAGCTTTAAGAATAAGGTATTAGTTTTGTTCGACTGGTTCAAAACATTTGTATTCGGCAGGGATGTTAGTAATTTTTAGTTTTACTGAGGAAGCAGTGAATTATCAATATCATTTTCTTCAGAGCGCTCAACAAGTTGTGGGGGTAGAGATTTTTTTGCATTAGCCCCAAGTTTTTTCATCTTTTCAACTTGCTTTACGAGATTTCCCGGGCCAATGTGCAGTTTTTTCATTGCAGATTCGTAACAATCCTGCGATTGTTTTATTCTATTCCCCACTTCAATCAAATCCTTGATTAAAGACTCAAATTTATCATACATACTACCGCCTACTTCGGCTATCTCTAATGCATACCTGTTCTGTTTTTCACGCTGCCACAAACTCGCGATAGTCATTAAACTAATCAACAAAGTTGAAGGAGTTACTATTTGTATTTTCCTATCCCATGCATAGTTAAATATTTCAGTATCTGCCTCAACTATCAGGCTGAATGAGGATTCTATTGGTATGAATAGCAGAACAAAATCCGGAGAATTAAAATTTGACGTGGTTTGATAGTTTTTATCGCTCAAACCCTTAATATGATTTTTTAAAGAAGATAAATGTTCTTTCAGATACAACGCTTTTTCATCTTCATTTTCAGAATTAACAAACTTATCGTACGCTACCAGAGACACTTTAGAATCTATTATTATGTGTTTATTTTCAGGTAGATAGACTACAACATCAGGCTGTGTTCGTTTTCCATCAGTATCTATTGCGCTAACCTGCATTTTATATTCTCTATCTTTTACTAATCCTGATCTTTCCAAAACTCTTTCTAAAACAAACTCACCCCAGTTACCCTGCTTCTTAATATCTCCTTTAAGAGCTTTTGTTAAGTTCTCAGCTTCCTCGCTAATTTGTCTATTGAGATCGATTAATTTGTTGATTTCACCTTTAAGAATATTTCTTTCATCAGATTCTGACTTGTAAACTCTCTCAACCTTATCTTTAAAATTATCTATCTTTTCTTTAAAGGGATTTAAGATCAGGTCAAGGTTTTCCTTGTTTTGTTCGGTGAATCTCCTGCTCTTATCTTCAAGAATTTTCGAAGCGATCACTTCAAACTGATCAGTAAATTTCTTCTGGAGATCTTCAATTTCATTCTTTTGATCTTTCAATTTTTCTTCGAGCCCAAAATATCTTTCTTTTGTAGCGGCAAGCTCACTGGTTAAGCCTATTACTTTTCTGCGTTCCTCTTCTGTAACAGCGTTTGCTTCGGAGAGCTGCTTTTCCTTATCGGAAATAATCATCTCCTTTTCTGAAAGTCTGGAGAGATTCGAGGATTGCCGGCTATTAGAAATGAAATATCCGAGTAAAGCGCCAATCAAGAGTCCTGCAATTAAGAATATTATTTCCATAATCATATTTCTGAGTTACTTATTCTTTTTCTTTTCTTTTGCTTCATCAAGATACGGTTTAACCTGCGCTTCCATAGATGGATCATTTCGAAGCCCCTTTTCCATGAACAGAATTGCATTATCAAGATCATTCATCTGGAAGTAGGCTATCCCCAGCCTGCAATAAGCTTCCGCTCCGTAGGGATCAAGCTCAATAGCCTTGTTGTAATCTAAGATAGCTTCATCAAACTTGCCCATTTCCTTATAAATAGCGCCGCGTGTGTTGTAAACATCAACACGGTTAGGGCCAAGCTCAACGGCTGTATTGAGGTCATTTAAAGCGCCGGTTGTATCGCCTGAAAACAACAGGATCGAGCCGCGGTTTTTATATGTATCAACATTATCCGGCTGGGTTTTAACAGCTTTATTCAGCAATTCAATTGCCTTTGCTGTGTTTCCTGCTCCGTAATATATGACAGCCAATGAATTCATCGAAACGACATCTTTGGGGTTTAGCTCAAGTGCTTTGTTAAAATTCTTCAAAGCTTCTTCGGAATTCTGCATGTATGTATATGCGGTTCCCCTGCCTGAATACGCACGGTAGTTCTTTGGATCAAGCGAGATCGCTTTATCAAAATCATAAATTGCCTCTTTAACCTTTTTCAGGAATATGAGTGTATTCCCCCTGGATATATAAGCCTTAACGCTATCAGGATTGTTTTCAAGGTATTTGGAATAGTTAAAGTACGCATCTCCAAACCTGCCTTCCTGAAAATACTGCTCACCCTGTGTAAACATTATTTCATAATCCTGCGCAAATACACTCAAACCACAGAACAAATATAGCAGTACAAATACTCTCTTGTGTATCATCATATGATACTTTATAATTTTTTTATGTTGTTTTGGATTTAACAGCTTCACTGACTGCCCTGCCATCATACATGCCGTTATACTTTTCCTTAAAATACGGCATGATCTCTTTCATAGTTTTACCTTCTGAAACTAAAGAATCAACTATCTTCTCAATTTCTTCCTTACTCATTTGTTTGGGCAGGTAGTTTTCAAGGATCTTTTTTTCCACATGAAGCTTTAACTTTGCTTCATCAGATACATCGAAGGCAAGAGTTTCATCAGCATTTTTTACAAACTTACGGATGATCTTTATTTCATCTTCTTCAGTCATTTCTTTGCCGCTTTTTGACTGCGTAAAAATTTCAGCATATAAAGTAGAAAGCAGGTTAGCCTTGGTAGTTTCCCGGGCTAATTTTGCGTTTTGCATATCTTTGCGGATTGTTTCTATAAGCATAAAATAATCGTGATTAATTTGGAAATTTGGCAAAATTATGAACATTTCCTGTAAATTGAACTGCCTAAATTCGGTAACATTAATTAATAGAATAACAATTCCTTATATGTACTATGAAACTGATAATTCATAAAAAAAAACCTCTCATTTAATGAGAGGTTGGTGTTTGAAACTCTATGAGGAAAGTATTTATTTCGGAGAACTGAGATACAATTACCTAACAGTTCCGGGGTCAGGCGGCAAAGAAGCCGATACTTCCTGCCATGATTTTGGTGAAAAAAAGCTGTATGATTCCCTGCGGTAAGTACCATAATAAGCATATCCCCAGATCGGTGTACCCGGGAAGTAATACAGGTAGCCCGTTGAAAGATCTATTGCCGAGGGAAATTCTGCTGCCGCAAAATGCTTAGGGCAATACTGATTAAGGAAACCTGCTAATTCGCCGCTTATGTTTTCGGTAATGATCAAAGGGTAAACAACCATCATAGCTCCAAAACCCAGAGGGACACCTGTTCTGTGCCTGTTTGCGAGTGTATACATTTTTTCACTGAAAGCTTTCATTTCCTGACCGGTTGCGCCTTCAGGCATATATTTGACGCAAATGTAACAATCAACTTTGCCAAACTTTGAAACTTCAACGCGGCTTCTTTTGAAAACCAGGTCTGCACCGGATGATTCATGAACAGTTATGGGTTCAAATCCATAGTACTTCAGCCAGCCATCCAGCATTTGGAAGTACTTCTCTGATCTATCTGACATTATGATCTGCAATATTAAATTATACCGAAGAGCAAAGTTAACAACAATTCTTAGCTAATAAAATGAAAAATTGAAGTTGATGAAGTACTTTTTCTGTATTCGGTTCAGGTATTTATTATGTATCCTGCCTACCTCCTGCCCCAGTTGATAGTATCTGCCTCAAGCAGCCTTAAATATGTGGCTGAGGAATGCTCAAACCCTACCCAGCAGAAATAAGTATCATACTCCCCTATAGGTCCGCAGTTTGTTGGATCAATTGTGCCAAGCGATCGTTTAGTTTCTACATGTTTGTAAACAACGCTATCTTTAAGATAGTCATGCGCTGTTTGGATAGTAGCTGCAACCAGCGGAGGCACTGTTGTCGGGATATTATCACTAATAATATTCATTAAACCGGCCCATGCAAAAGGAACAACATCTTTACTGTTTACGCACCTGTGTGATTCGCCTCCTGCGGCTATCATGCCTGAATGATAACTGTTAACAAACGTTACATTTCCTGAAGTTGGTGCCGCAAAAGTGTAAGTTTCAAGTTTGAAGCGTGAAGTCATGCCGATATCCATAAACCATTTTGTGATGAGTGTTGCCATTGCCCCGCCAAGCGAGTGGCCTGTTATGAACATTTTTTGCTTTGGAGCGTTCAGTGTATTCAGGTATGATTGCAGGGTTAAGTTCGTTACCGGGTCAGATGCGGCCAAAAGTGTATCAAGCCCTTTCAGCGAGCCGAGCGCTATTGAATCACCATTGCTTGTATATGGCCATTTTTCCATATCCCATACTTCTATATCTTCAACAATATTGGCAAAGTTAAAAACCGTTCCCCTCACACAAATTGCGTATTGGAGAGAATCTCCTGTTGAATCAACCGCCATGTAGAGCAGGTTGCTGCCGGTTGGACTTATTCCGGGTCCCCAGCATACTTTCCAGTTGCCTCCGGTGGCATAATTGGAATCGCTTAACTGTATGTTGATCGAGTCCCGTATCTGCAGCGCATTGGTATTCCCTTCAGCTACGTAACATAATGCTGAAAGTGTCATCATCACACCGGCCTCATTCTGATCATACCCCCCGAACATAGGTGTACCAATAGTACCTGTAATGTTGTCTTCGGAGCAGCCGCTGTAATGATAAGAAATTACTATGATCGCAACAATCAATAAAAAAACTCTAATCAATTTTGTCATAACATTTATAGATTAAGTGAAGTTAAGTAAAACATTCAAAATCGATACTATTACTCTATTTAACGTGTTTTGTTTTTGAATTATTCTGTTCGGCTAAATTGTTTTTTCAATATTGGAATTGAAATGACCTCATGCAAAAAAAAATTATGTAGATTTGCGTCACTATCCACCTGTAAATCCCTACCAGCCAAGATAAAAACAATCTGTTTTTCCTTAGTTAAAACAACAAAACTCGCGCTTTCCTGGCCGCTGAGTTGTTAGAATTAACAGAAAAGGGGGTAATCTGATTGGTATAGATTCCCGCCTTCGCGGGAATGACAAATAATAATATAAAAGGCTGTCATTCTACGGAGGTGCGAGAATGTCAGCCTTTTCTAAAGGAGGAGAAAAAAAACAGGAATCTACAGCATGTTATTAAAACATTTGAAACAGATAAAGTGAAGCAAAAAACCTGTTATTTTACGAGTATCATTTTCCGGGTTTCTGTAAAATCAGAAGCACTGATCCTGTAGAAATAAATACCGCTTGAATAATTAACAGCATTCCACTCAACGTTATACCTTCCGGCAGTAAGCTGTGTATTTACTATAACTTCGATCTCGCGGCCAAGCATATCAAACACGGATATCTTCACCGGTGAATTCTTTGGTACATCAAAATTTATTTTTGTAACGGGGTTGAACGGATTCGGATAATTTTGTGATACGCCGAATGATTTCGGGATGATTCCGGCAACCGGTTCGATACCAATGACGTTGATTCCCGTCATATAGAAGTTTACTGTATCCGGATTAAAGCTGCCGAGCACAATATTTTTCTCATTTTGCCAGTAACCAAACCTGTCACAGATCATCCTGTAGTTACCCTGCGCAAGGTTATTCACATCATACGGCCCGCCTGATCTTGAAACGCTGAACCCTTTGAACTCATTACCGCTCATTGCATACACAATTGCATCCTGCAAGCCAGTAACATTTGGAGGGGCAACAAATACGCCGCCACTGATAAAGCCAGAACCGCCGTTACCAGTTACAGGGAATATTTTGAAATTAACGTTAAACACGTTATTGTTCACATACATTGTGCTGGATTGTGACCAACTTATTGTTCCGTTATTGCTTCCTGCATAATATGTGGGAACGAACTCAGGCGGAAGTGCATCAAACTCTTCGTCATCAGGGTAAGCCATGATATCCATGCTATCCTGTGTTACATTCCTGATAATAAAATCACCATTCGGCTGAATCCGCGCAGTATCAATAACGATCACAGCATTTAATGCGGGGTCATACCTTAGTGCTTTTACTATTCCTTTAGTAACGGGCTGGCCGTTCGGAAAAGTAATTTTGCCGGAAATTGCAAATGGCGGCCCGAATATCCCGCCGTTTAAAGTCTTTTGAACAGAACCTGAAGTACCTGCAGTAAAACCAAGATTTGACCTTGTGAAGTAAACAGAGTTAAGGTCATTTGTAGTGCTTGAAACCTGTGTATTCCAAACCGAGCTGCCATTTGTGGTTTTAAGAATGATGCCATCTTCACCAACAGTGTAACCTGTATTGTTATCCCAGAAATGGACTGAGTTGAGATCTTTATTAACTATCCCCTGCTGAACCCAGGTTTCACCTGCATCAGTAGTTTTATAGATCACGCCTGAAGAACCGAATTCATATCCGCCAACAGCGTAGCCGGTTGAGTTTGAGGGGAAATAAACGCTTCTAAAATCAATATCGGGTGAATTTGGAGAAACTTCGTACCAGGAAACACCGCCGTTGATTGTTTTATAAATCACGCCGCTGTAAGGTGCGGTCATTTTTCCGCCTGCAATATATCCTGTATATTGATTCCTGAAATTTACTGAATTAAATTTGTTTCCATAAAGGCTTACAAACTGTGTTTCCCAGCTTGAGCCGCCATTGGATGTTTTAATTATCTTGCTGTTATAACCAACAGCGTAGCCAAAGTTCTTATCGGGGAAATGTACAGCAACAAGTGATGTTTGCAGCAGGTCAGACCAGCTTATACCGCCATCGGTAGTTTTAAAAATTGTTCCTTCGCAAACATATCCTGTGGATTGATCAGGAAATACTATTGAGCTACCGCTGAATGCCGTGGAAATTACGAACCAGTTTGTACCGCCGTTAAAGGTCTTAAGCATAATACCGTTTCCGGACATATAGCCGATTTGCGCATCGAGGAAATAAATTGACTTAAGGGAATTGACTGTGCCGGACTGCAGCGGGTACCAGCCCGTCTGCGCCATGAGGCTGCTGCTGTAAGCAAACATTACGGCAATCAACAGGCCGAACGTAATATGTAGATATTTTTTGCTCATAAAAAAACCTCATTCATAAAATGATGCTTTAGTAGATCCTGAAACAGGAAAGTTCTAAAATGCCTGAACTTAACCTCCATACGTAATTTAACAGTAATTTACAAAAATAGCAGTATAAAAATAATTATCAATGCCACTGCTATTTGAACGCCTTGAAGGCTATTTGCTCCCATAGAAATGACTATTTATGCTCAAAAACACTAGATTATGAGCAATAACAACAGGAAAACGAAGAACAAACTGACAATTCCTGTTACGGAAAATTTGATTTTAAATTCCATGGCTATATATTTTTCTTCCTGAATTCAGTAATTGTTAAAGATTCATTCCAGTAGTGGTTGAACAGATCTCTCATATGTCCGGCATGATCGCTGTTCTGTATGATAAGATCGGCCTGCTTATGTTTGGGTACATTTTTATCTGCAGAGAGATTCAAGAAAACAAATTCTTTGTCGAAGATCGTAATATTAGGAAGCTTAAAATCAGCAAGCCTCACTTCTTCACCGCCGGATTCAAAAAGCTCGCATGCTTTTACAAGCTCCAGGTTATCTTCCCTGTTTTCACCAAGCTGATAAATTGATCTTATCACGCCGCCTGCGGTTATAAACGACTTAGCATCATGGCTAAGCTCTTCAACTACAACCCTGCGCGGGCTGTACATACCCAGGATCTCTGCTTTTGAGTTCTTTACAAGCTCCATATACCGCGCAACCCTGTGTTTATTAAATCCGCGTATAAGTTGAATGTTCTTATCCGTAGCATCTGTACCGGCTGCTTCAGATTTGTAGATGGATTGCAGCTCGCCGAATGTATCATTCAGATTTTCCAGCTTCCTGCTGAAATTTTTCTTCTGCTCACCAATAATTTTATCCAGTATAATTGCGGGATCAATTATCTGGTAGTTAAGAATTGTGTTGGTCTCAATCTCATTACAGTAACCCTTTTCAACAAAGGATTTCAGAATGTCATAGATCGAATTTCTAATTATCTTAGCCTGCTTCGCAATTTCGGAGGCGCTCATAGGGTTACCGCTTAGCAATACGATAAGTACTTTGGATTCATACTCTTTGAACCCAAGCGTCTTCAATCTTTCTATTAAAATTTCCTTATTCAATATTGCAGTAGTTTTAAGCTACTGCAATATAATACATATTCATTCGATTGTCAAGTGATAGAAATACAGGTTTATGAGGGTAATATATCTATCAAAAACAACCAAAATCCTCCAGGTCACAACTCATTCATATAGGCAAAAATGAGTATGGCTTCGCACAAAATGCGAAAAGCAGCCCATAACAGACTGCTTTGCATAAAATAGGAGAAAGTACTTTAAATTAAAGATTTTACAGACTCGATAATAAGGGAATAGCCAGGTTCAACAGAGGGCGGACAAAAACGAAGCGCAGCAACCGTTCTGCAGAGATAATGAGTGTTTCTCCCGCCCTTCGAAAGAGAACAAACCATCAAGACAGTGGCCGCTGCGCTCTATAATTAAATAACCAAAGACCTCGAACAAAAAATTCCATTGTTTAAAAATTTCCGTGGCCGGGCGACCTCCCTTTACCTCCGTTTGAAATCAAACAGGGATATCGGCACCGGCCCACTGCAAA
>JACSRQ010000200.1 GCA_014879675.1 Ignavibacteria bacterium | reverse complement strand
AAACGAGGCTCGAACTCGCGACCTCAACCTTGGCAAGGTTGCGCTCTACCAACTGAGCTATTCCCGCTTATTACTGAATGCAATTATAGCTTATTTACACAAATATTTCAAGGAATAGGTTTATACACTTTTTTTAAGCAGCAAAGAGCTTCATATTAAAAATCCCATCCGAAGAAGAACTGCTGAAATATCCCATCCTGGAATTTTGTGAAATTCTTTTCAATACGTTTGCCAATATCATATCTTAGTGCAAGTATGTAAAACAGGTTTATTCGCGCGCCGATACCAACACTGCCCTTGGTTTCCGAATAAACTTTATCCCATGCATTGCCAACATCAAAAAATGCGGCGCCGCGTATGTAGGGGAATATGAAATTTATCCCGAAGGGGAAGCGCACGTTAACAAGATCTATCAGCGGGAAACGCAGCTCGTTACTTACAACAAATGCCTTCTTGCCTCTGAGCCCGAATCGCGGCCAGCCCCGAAGATCCCAGCTTCCGCCGATCGCCCAGCGGCGGGCTTCCGTACCCTCATTCATCAGGTATGCAAACCTTGAGCCAATTGCCACCTGTGTGCCAAGCCGTGTGTAACGGCGGTAATCAAAAATAAATGTGTAATAGTTCACATTACCAAATTGAATATCAGTTGTGTATCCCAGTGTTACATTCAGCCTGCTGCCATCCAATGGACCGGTCGGTCCCCAAATGGAATTATCTTTAGTATAGCCGATAGAATTTGTAAGCAGAAGCGCGCGGCGGTTGATTCGGTTTTCGCTGACGCTGCGGCGGGAGTTTGCAAGCGATATACTTGCATCTATCCTTCTGAAAAATGAAAGAGGGTAACTCAGCGCAAAATATCCGCCGAATGTCCTTTCCTGGTATGAGAAGTCATCACCCAGGTCATACCTTCTGCCCGAGAGGTGGAAAACACCATATGCATGGTTAAGCCGCTGACCCAGCGAGACACGCGAGATCGCAATGTTGAAACTCTTGAAGAACTCATCACCTGATTCAGAGTTATTATACACAAGGAAGTAGTACTGGTCATTTCCAAGCAAGTCGCTCATTGCAAGTATTCCGCCTGCGGTTGCCCCGAATACGGGGTCGGCAGTGATATTGGTTGTTGCGATATCCAGCGAGTATTCCTTTTTATATTTAAGCTGGTTCTTCTGCGGGATGCCCTCGATCTTTTTTAAGCTCCACGGCAGCTTAATATCTTTAACATCAATTGTACTTGATGTAACCGGTGTATCAATTAACTTTGGTACATTGTTTAACAGCCTGATAGAGATGCCGCCATTCTCATATGATGAAAATACTATCTTGTCATCGCCTGCCCATTTGGGATCGAAGGTTGATGTTGTGAAATCAGTCAGCTTTTCTGTTTTGCCTTCAACCGTTTTGAAAATATCTCCTTTATCGGATGGCGCTTTCTCAAGCTTGAGCATCCAGATATTCTGCAGACCGCCTGTTGTTGAAGTATAAACTACTTTCTTGCCGTCAGGTGAAAATTGCGGAGAAAAATCAACCTGTTTGCCTGTGGTGAGGTAGTTTATGGAATTGGTTTCAAGATCCATTACGAAAAGGTTATACATGTTATCAACTCCCCATGAAGTTCTGTCTGAAGAGAACACTATCGTCTTTCCGTCTGCTGATATATCCGGGTCGCGGTCATCATAATAATCATTTGTAAGCCGCTTAAGCTGTTTATCATTCAGATCAAATATATACAGGTCGCTTTTACCTGACATATCCAGAGCGGGAAAAACCAAGCTGTTCCCGTCTCCCGTAAATGCAGGTGAGCCGATCTGTACTATATCTTCAAAGTGAAAGCTCGTAATGAGCTTTTCCTGCCTTACATCATACAGGTGAAGTGCATCGGTTCCGCCGCTTTTGGTTGCGAAAGCCAGGACACCTTTTGATGATATATCAAGCCCCGTACGGAAAAAATGGAACTCTTCAAAATCTTCGCTTTTCTCTCCTTCGATCAGAGTTATCACTTTGCCGCGATTCTTTAAATTTACTTTGAATAAGCTTGTGTAACCTGTTCGGTTACCTATGAAATAAACGTCTTCCCTGTTACCATCTTTAAAATATGCAGGTTTGTGTCCGAATCCGCCTGTAAACACTGGCGAACTTTTTGCCGAAGGAGCATCTTCATCAGCAAGCTGCGGGAAATATTTCTTCTTAAGGTAGTACAGGTATTCTTCATCAAATGCTTCGTAATCTTTGCCGATCGTTTTCTGCATAACTACCGAGAAGTCATCGCTCATCCAAACATTATCTATCAGCAGCAGCACTTTTTCAGGTCCGTATTTTTCGGAAATATACTTCAGCACATTTTGCCCGAACTTATACATGAAGAATGTTCCATAGTATCTCTCCCAGTCTTCAAGTCCGACCATATAATCATTCAGCACAGCATCTTTGATAACCATTTCTGCTGTTGCATCCCAGTCAGTGCTCCAGAATTCGGCAAGCCCTTCGATGAACCAGAGCGGTACCTGCCGCTCGGTTGGCTGGCGGTGAAGCCTTAGTGTGTTGCTGACTTTCGCCGTCATAAACACATGGCACAGCTCATGGCGGATAACATGTTTAAAATTTCCCAGCGAGCCATCGAAGGGAATCACAACACGACCTTTTATGAATTCAAAAAAGCCCCCTACGCCATCGGGAATCAGCCCAGGGGTAACATTGGTTTCGCGGAAGTGAGTGGGGGATGAGTAAAATATTATAGGTACTGTATCAATAAGCGAGTAATCGAAATTCTGCTGGTGTAAACGGTATGACTCTTCGGCGTAAGCCGCGCCGATCTCGGCGAGCTCCTTCATTTCAGGATAGTAGAATATCTTAAAATGTTCGGTGGAAATTGTGTGCCAGTCGAAGTTATTGTACTGCACCTTATTCCGGCCGAATCCTACGTACTGAGAATAGCTTGATGATGTTATAAAAAACATAACCGAGGCCAATATTGCGAGAGCTGTTCTGTACCGTGGGATTCCTTTATTTAGCATGAGTTCAAAATATGGCATGTAATTCAAATAATCAACGGAAAAGTTAGAAATTATTAATTTACAGTTCCCCTCCTATAAAAACTGCGCCAGCAGATTTTAGGAGGGGCAAATACCTGATGCCGCCAGGATTTCGGTATTGGGGTGGTTTGATCATGATTCAGGAATGCATCTTGAAGTTTTACGGTCGTCTAAAATCATGTTTGAATTTAAAATCACTGCACGCCTGTTCAATATGGCATAGATGCATTCCCTACATGAATCATATATTCTCATTCCCAAACTCCTATCACACTCTCCTTATTCCCAAACTCCAGTTTGGGAATGATCACTGATTTAGGTGGCGAGATGTAGATCGTGCTTCGTATTCCCCCTTGCCTTTAGGCACGAGACATGGGTAGCTTTAACCTCGTTGTTGGTGCCTGACTGCAGGTGCAGTTCATCACCAACAACAAATCGAATTAACATCCGCGAATATTCATTCCTTGAGCGGATTGGAATCTATCCAATCGAATTTTGTGAAAATCCAACATGCCGCTCCTACGGAGCTTAGATCAACCTTATGCAATCTTCTGCAAACATGCCGCTCCTACGG
>JACSRQ010000056.1 GCA_014879675.1 Ignavibacteria bacterium | reverse complement strand
CGCTGGGAATCCTCAAAACAGACCTCCCCGTTTCAGCTTGCGCTGAAACACCCCTCCAAAGGAGGGGTTACAAAGCATACGATTATAAGTCCCCTCCTTTGGAGGGGATTTAGGGGAGGTCGCTTATAAATTATGATCAAACCACCCCAATATCAATTGCCTGGCGGCAACTGATATTTTCCCCTCCTTCAGACTGCTGGCGCAGTCTGTAAAGGAGGGGAGCAATTATTCTTACCCCTCTCGTTCCCAAGCTCCAGCTTCATTTGTAACTCGAATCGCCAGATTCGAGTGAATGCGCGTAAAGCAAAAAACCGGTCAGGCGACCGGATTTACATAGACCGCGTAGGGGTCACACATTTTGTATCACCTCCATAGGATTGGAATTAGATAGAATTAAACACGTCAAAATTTTGTTATGCTCTATATAATACCGTTTTTTACTTTGTTATTAAAAACTGTTAAGCCTATATTTAAAACTCAAATGAACAGAATTTATCTATTTTTTATAGCCTTTTTGGCGCTTTTTTCATCTATCAGGGCGCAGGATATGCCTGCGGACTCAAAGGCAGTTGAGCTGTTTATCGAAGCCAAAACCCTTGAGCTCAAGGATAACTATCTTGCAGCAATCAGCAAGTATAACGATGCCTTGAAGATCGAAAAAGCTGCCGGCATTTATTTTGCCCTCTCGAAGCTTTATTCCAACGTTACACAGCACCAAAAAGCGCTGGAAAACGGGCTGGAGGCTATCAGGATAAATCCCGGTAACCTGGATTACAAAGAGCATGTTGCCGATACTTATATTATACTTGGCGACTACACCAATGCGCTGAAATATCTTAAGGAGATATCCGAGAAGAAGCCTGATGATATCAACATACTTTATAATGTAGGCAGGATGTACGAGGCAATGAAGATGCCTTCGGAAGCCGTGAAGTATTATGATAACATCACCGAAAATTACCAGTACGATGAAACCGTGCTGATAAGGATGGCGGAAATATACGAGTCATTTAACGATTACTCCAACACAGCCGCAACGGTAGAAAAGCTGCTGGTGCTGAATCCCACAGACATAAACCTGAAGTATTCCGCCGCAGCATCATACGTTAAAGTTCCGGATTACGATAATGCGATCAGGATTTACGAAGATATTTTGAGCACAAACCCGAACAACAGGGATGTGCAGACTGAGGTTATAAAGCTTTACTTCAGGCAGCACAGGAATACTGAAGCATTTGAAAAGTACAGCAAGCTGATTAACCGCGATAGCATCGATTTCATGACAAAGATGGATGTTGCCGTTGCATTTATGCAGGCAGCCGCGGAAGATAAAGAAGCGATGGGTGTTTCCCGGAATATACTGCAGAACCTGCAGGCATCATACCCCGGTGAATGGATGCCGGAATATTACCTTATATATCTGGATTCAAAAGATAACCCCGGGGAGGCAGAAACCCGCTTTGAGAATCTGCTGGCAAGGGTTGATACATCTGCAGAGCTTTATGTACAGACCGGATTTTACTATTACGAACAGAATAAATTCAGGCAGTCAGTTGAAATATTCAAGAAGGGCTTTGAAAAATTTCCGGGTGATTACAGGCTAGGTTACCTGACGGGCAATTCATATTACCGCCTTGGCGAAAACCGCAATGCGCTGCCTTTTCTTGAAAAAGCCATTGAGGTTAATCCGCAGGACCTGAACACAATAAGCACGCTTGGGCTTGTGTATGACGATCTTAAAATGAATGATGAGTGTGACGTGCTATACGAGCAGGCATTCAAATTTTACCCTGATAACATCATGCTGCTGAATAACTACGCATATCATTTATCCGAGCGCGGTGTAAAGCTGCAGGAAGCAAAAGAAATGTCGCGTAAGACTATTGAAAAGGAACCGGATAACTCATCTTACCTGGATACATACGGCTGGATACTTTTTAAGCTGAAGGATTACAAAAATGCCATCATATACATCGAACGTGCCATTAAGCAGGGCAAAAATGAAACGCTGTATGACCATTTGGGTGATGTTTACGAAGCACAGGGCGAAATTGTAAAAGCATTGAAGGCATGGAACGAAGCCCTTGCACTAAACCCGAACAACGACGCTATAAAACAAAAGGTAAATAAATACAAATAACCATTCTTAATTAATATTACTATTACTGTTTAAAATGAGTGAACAAAAGATACATAATGTAATTATCATCGGTTCAGGTCCGGCAGGTTTAACCGCTGCCCTTTACACTGGCCGCGCTAACCTAAGCCCGCTGGTATTTGAAGGAATGCAGCCCGGCGGACAGCTTACAATAACAACTGAAGTTGAAAACTACCCGGGCTTCGAGCATGGAATAATGGGTCCCGAGCTTATGGATGTAATGCGCAAGCAGGCGCAGAGGTTCGGCGCAGATTGCCAGTTCAAATATGTTGATAAAGTTGATTTTTCATCACGCCCGTTCAAAATGACTGTTGGCGGACAGGAATACCTTTCAAATGCGGTCATAATTGCAACAGGTGCATCTGCAAGGCTGCTTGGGCTCCCTTCTGAATCTGAATTTATGGGATTCGGTGTATCGGCATGCGCAACCTGTGACGGATTCTTTTTTAAAGATCAGCGGATAATTGTGATCGGCGGCGGCGATACCGCGATGGAAGAAGCGAACTACCTCACAAAGTTCGGCAAAGAAGTGAGCATAGTTCACCGCAGGGATGAGTTCCGCGCATCCAAGATCATGCTTGAAAGAGCGCAGAAAAATCCGAAGATAAAGCTTGTTACCAACACGGTGCTTGAAGAAGTTATCGGGCTGAATGAGAACGGCAGGAAAAAAGTTACCGCTGCCAGGCTTAAGAATGTTGTAACCGGCGAAACCACCGTGCAGGAAGTTGAGGGAATTTTCCTCGGTATCGGCCACAAACCGAATACGGATATATTTAAAGGCCAGATTGAGCTTGAAGATACAGGTTATATTAAGACCAGCAAAGTAAATACTTACACCAATATAACAGGTGTATTTGCCTGCGGAGATGCACAGGATCATGTGTACCGCCAGGCTATAACCGCGGCTGGCTCAGGATGTATGGCCGCAATTGATGTTGAAAGATACCTTGAAACACTGCACGATTAGATTGATCAATATTTTATATTATACAGGGATAGATTCAGTTCTATCCCTTTTTTAATGTCCGGTAAACTTGTAAATATTGCCTTCAACCTGCCGGTTGAAGATGTCTTCACGTACTCCATCCCGCCATTGTTTATGGGCGATGTACAGCCCGGTATGCGTGTTCTGGCGCCATTTGGCAGCAAGGAGCTTGCAGGCATAGTCATGGATTTCCCTGAATCCACAACCCTCAAAAAGATTCGCAGCATAATCAAAGTGCTTGATGCCGAGCCTGTTCTTTCTGCGGAAATGATGAAGTTCTGCAACTGGATCTCGCGCTACTACATCTCCCCGATCGGCGAAGTAATATTTTCCGCCGTTCCGAAAGGAATACAGGTGGAGTCGAAGATACTTTACAGCCGCACAGAGCAAGAACCGGGAGAGCAGCTTACCAAGCTGCAGAAGCAGGTTTATGAATCGCTTGAAAATCGCCCATTGACAATAAAGCAGCTGGAAAACAAGCTGCACTCGCACAGTATCCGCAGTGTAGTACAAAGCCTGCTTGAAAAAGGTTTACTGAAGAGAGAGCATGTTTCGGGGAAAGAATCCGCGAAGCCGAAGTTTGAACGGGTAGTGGAGTTTGAGCTGCTTGAAGAATTCCGCGATTATACCGCCGAGGCACTTGAAATATTCATTAAGGAAAGTAAATTCCGCTCAACGTGCCAGCCCAAGGTTTTGAAATACCTTATTCATAACAACATTTCAGAGATCCGCGCTTCTGATCTGCTAAAAAATACACGCTCTGCCCTCTCGGTATTAAAGAGCCTTGAAAAACGCGAGTTCCTTACATTAAAGCAGGTGCAGGTTAACAGGGCCAGCGACCAGGATTTCAGTCCGGATAAAAAAATACTCGAGCTCAATAGCGATCAGAAACATGTGCTGAACCAGATCTCAACAGCAGCCGCAGAGAGTAAGTTCAAGGCATTCCTGCTTTTCGGTGTAACCGGAAGCGGTAAAACACAGGTATATATCGAGGCGATACAGAACGTAATAAATAACGGCCAAACTGCAATTGTTCTTGTACCTGAAATATCGCTCACACCTCAATTGATAC
This sequence comes from Ignavibacteria bacterium, assembly GCA_014879675.1. Classification (GTDB taxonomy): domain Bacteria; phylum Bacteroidota; class Ignavibacteria; order Tepidaquicellales; family OLB5; genus OLB5. The sequence goes on along the minus strand of JACSRQ010000056.1, from coordinate 13,853 downwards.
ACAGATTCAAAACATATTTCGGCGAGATAATCGGGGTTATACACAGCAAGCTTTCCGAAGGTCAGCGATTCGATGTTTACCAAAGAATTCGCAGCGGGGAAATTAAGATAGTTATCGGCGCACGTTCGGCGCTTTTCGCGCCGCTTGAGCGGCTCGGAATTATTATAATTGATGAGGAGCACGACCATTCATACAAGCAGACCGAAAAGAATCCGAAATATAATGCGCGCGATTCGGCAATAATGCGCGGGCGGATAAATAACGCTATCGTCGTGCTTGGCTCCGCAACGCCCTCGCTTGAAAGCTTCTACAATTATAAAGCGGGCAAATACACCCTGCTTGAGCTTCCTCACCGCGCGCTTAAAACCCGCCAGCCGAAGGTTGAAATAGTGAATATGCTTGAAGAAATGCGCGGCCCTTCGAAATATAAAAAGTATGAAACGCAGGAGCAGCGTGTTCTTTCTTCAAAGCTGATAGCGTATATTGATTCTGCCTTAAAGTTGAAGCAGAATGTAATACTTATGCAGAACCGCCGCGGTTACTCCGCCTACCAACAATGCCTGGAGTGCGGCACTGTTAAAATGTGCAGGAATTGTGACATCACAATGATCTACCACAAGAACAAAAATAACCTGCGCTGCCATTATTGCGGATATACTGAAAACCTGCTTACCAATTGCGAAGTATGCCAGAGTAACAACCTGAAGCTTGTTGGGGTTGGTACAGAAAAAATAGAAGAGGAAATTCACAGGCTGTTCCCGGATGCAAGGGCGGTTAGAATGGATGCCGATACAGTGAAAGGCAAGGATGCGCACCGCAAGATTTTGAAGAGCTTTCATGAAGGCGAGTTTGATATTCTGATAGGTACGCAGATGATATCTAAAGGGTTGGACTTCCCCAATGTATTTTTGGTTGGAGTAATTTCGGCAGATATAGGGCTCTTCATTCCCGATTTCCGTGCGGCGGAAAAAACTTTCCAACTCCTCATGCAGGTTTCGGGCAGATCAGGCAGGATCAGCGATGACGGCAGAGTTGTGATACAAACCATGAATCCGGATAATTACATTTTCCCGATGGTGGAAACGCATGATTACCTTTCGTTCTTCGAAAAGGAAGTGCGCCACAGGCAGACACATTTTTACCCGCCATTTTCGAAAATGATACTTATTGAAGTAAGCTCTTCGAACCAGGTTAATGTTAATAATTATGCATGGAAGATATTCCACTTCCTGAACGGGCGGATAGTGAATTCACCGGCTGCGGGCGGAATTGACGTGCTGAAGCCTGCACAGGCACTGATCTACAAGATCAAAAATACTTTCAGGATGCATATAATACTTAAGATACATAAAACTTCATCTGAAATAATTGCGGCAAGCGAAGACCTGATGTTTGAGCTGAAAGGATTTTCTGAGAGCCTTAAAATGAGATCAACCGAGCGGATAAACATTGATGTTGACCCGCTCAGCTTCTACTAAACTGCTATTTTGCGAACACCAGGTCAATCCACCTGTGTTCTGTATCAACTTTATGAACCTTTACCTTAACTTTATCGCCTATTCTGTATTTTTTTCTTCTGTGCCTGCCAACTATCTGGAAATTCTGCTGGTCGAGTATATAATAATCATCGTTAAGATCTCTAAGTCTTATCATACCTTCGATCATACTCTCGGCAATTTCAACATATATACCGTACTCTGAAATACCCGAAACTATTCCGCTTAAAATATTGCCGACCTGTTTTTCCATGTACTGGCACTGAAGTATTTTGATGGCTTCGCGCTCTGCATGTACTGCGTTTATTTCCATATCGGTAGATTGCTTGCAAACATCGGCAAGCTCTTTGCGGTATTGTTCCGAACGCTTATTGTTCATCCCGTTAAGCAGGTCATACAGCAAGCGGTGTACAATAAGATCAGGATATCTTCTGATAGGTGAAGTGAAATGCGTGTAATAATCGAATCCCAGGCCGTAATGCCCTATGTTCTCATCCGAGTAAATTGCCTTTGACATTGAGCGGATGGTAATATCATTTATCAGGTATTCTTCGGGCAAGCCCTTTACATCCATAAGCATCTTCTGGATAGAACGTTTGCTTTCCGGATTGAGGCTTACTCCAAACTGCTTCACGAACTGCGAAAGCTCTTTTGTCCTTTTTTTATCGGGCAGGTCATGTATCCTGTAGATAAACGGCGGTATCTGTTTACGCTTTACTGCAAATAAGGTAACGCACATATTGGCAGCAAGCATAAAATCTTCGATAAGGCGCATTGATTCAAGCCTTTCTTTGGGCTTAATGCTTTTTATCAGGCCGTCAACAATTTCCGCCTTCACCTCTGTTGATTCAAAATCGAGGCTGCCTTCATCCAATCGTTTTTTGAAAAGTATCCTGTGCAGCTCGTTCATTTCGTTCAGCTTATCGAGGAACGGGCCTTCTTGTTTATCAAGTATCGCCTGCACTTCTTCATAGGTGAATCTTTTTTTGCTGTTGATAACCGATTTACATACTTCATATTTAAGTATTTCGCCGCTGCCGTTTATTTCCATAAAGCATGAAAATACCAGCCTGTCAACTTTTTCCCTTAGTGAGCAGATATCGTTCGAGAGCTTTTCGGGCAGCATAGGCACAACATCGTTCATCAGGTAAACGCTTGTTCCCCTTGCCAGCGCTTCTTCATCAAGTGCGGAGCCTTCGGTTACATAGTGGCTTACATCGGCAATGTGAACACCCAAACGGTAATTGCCGTTTTTCAGCCTGTCTAAAGATATAGCGTCATCAAAATCCTTAGCGTCAACCGGGTCTATAGTAAATATCAGCTCATTGCGCAGATCTCTGCGCTTTTTGATCTCTTCTTCGGTAATTTCAAATCGTCCGTCATCTTCAAGCTTCTTAAGCTCGTCGCGTACAGGCTTGGGAAATGTTTTGGTGAGTCCGTACTTTTTGATCAGGGCTTTAAACTCTGTGGTAACATCGCCTGCTTTGCCTAGTATCTGAACGATCTTCCCTTCGGGTGAAAGGTCCTGGTACTCCCAATTCACTATTTCGCATACAACTTTATCGCCGTTGGTCGCGCCCTTCAATGAATTTTTGGGAATGAATACATCTTTGCGGAACTTCCTGTCATCGGGAATTACAAAGGCATATTCCTGCCCTTTGGTACTGAACTGAAGCTTACCCACTAACCTGTGAACAGCCCTGTTCACAATATTTTCTACAATGGCTTCCCGCTCTTCAATATCGGCATACTCAATAATAGTTACTTCCACTGTATCACCGGTAAGAGCAGTTTGAAGGTTTTTCTTCTTAACAGGCAGAACAAGCAGCCCCTGTTCGGTTTTTATCTCAGCCGCATACTCATTTTTGTTATCAAGTACAATAAGCGCTTCGTAGAAAGTGGAATTACTGTTGCCTTCGTAATATTTTCCGTTTTTCTGAATTTCGCCTGAGCGGACAAGCTCGTTAACCGCATTGCGTACTTCGGCCTTCAGTGATTTATTCACCTTCAGCATATTGAAGAGCATGTTGAATTTAACTGAAAGCGAGGGTGACTTTTTGAAGAGATTAAGTACCCGGGCTTCCAGGTCCGATTTATTTTTTCCGGCCAGTGCTGTAAAGTTTTAGTTCATTTGCCAATAATAGCAACTTAATATCTAATTTTATATGTCAATCCCGCGCTTGTTGTGACTCCGGGCTCAAATAAGACCAATGAGCCTGAATATGACCGGGATATCTGTATGATCAGGTTATTTGATACATCAATATTGAACAGCTTATTCAGCGGGTACTCAACGCTCACTTCAAGATTATTGATATTCGAGAGTATCTTGCCGCCAAATTTAACAATTGCATCGCCAAAAGCTGAAGTGATCTTGATATCTGTGCTGCTGAGATTACCGCCGTTGTAGATTATTTCTGTATTCACAATAAACGGCGCAATATTCCTGAGTGCTTCATAAAGCAATGAAGATGCGACCCCTGAGCCGAAATTATTGGTAAAGCTGTTCAGAGCGTTGGTGCCTTTTTGCATAGGACCGCCGAAGAGCAGGTATGAAATGGCGTCGTTCTGTGCTTTAGTACCTGTTTGTTTGTTACCGCTGTCATCCTCCAATAAAAGCGTAAGGCTGGGCTTATACCTTGTACCCTTTATCTCGAGTACAACATACATAATTTCTTCGCTGTTATTATCAGTCGTTCGGATATTTTTATACTTTGCATTAATATTCAGCAGCGGGTCGTTATAATCGCCGTTAAAATCGAGGTAACTATCGTTAATGGCAAAGTTTTTATAGAACCGGTAGTATGAATCACCTACAATATTCAATCTGCCGAACAACTGAAAACGTTTATCGGGCGTGCGGTTATCAAGCTTAAGGTTACCCTGGAACTCGCCATTTAGCTCTTCACGCGTGAGGCTGTTCATATTTACGTTTACTGCAATATTTTTCTCCATTAGAATATCCAGATCGTATGTAATGTAGTCGGCAACAGTGGGCTCCCGTTTTTCAAGAATATAATTGTATCTTAAGAACGGGTCAAGGCTGCCAATATCATCCTCGGAGATCGTAATGGTTGTATCCAAAAATTTAAATCCCGCTTTATCGGTAAGTATCCTGTAGGTGAAATCATCAGAATAAATATCATATGCCAGGCTTGAGATTGCCGGGAAATAAAGCTTTGCGCTTTTTATAACAAGCTGACCGGAAACCAATAAGTTCCTCAGGTTGCCCTGTATTCTGATCGGCGGATCACCAATTCCGCCAAGCATTTCTCCGTAGAATCCGAACCTGTTCTGTATTGATGAACCATCCAGGAAATACATATCTCCCTTTGTTTCCAGGTCTATATGGTTAACACTCAAACCGGCGAAATTGATCTTGCCGGTAACATCAATATGCCTTGATAGATCCCTGTCATTGTAGATACTGAACTTTTCCACAATAAGATCGGATTGATCTGTTTTAATGCTTGATTCAAACCTGTAATACAAGCCGTTCCATGTAAAAAACAGCCGGCCGCGTGTAATATTTGCATTACCTGAAAGAACGGGATCGGCAACCGTACCTTTGGCAGAAATTTCGCCATCAAGGAAACCGCGGAGATCGGTAAAATTAGGTATCGCCTTGGAAAAGAAGTTTATCTGGAAATTTGTAGCTTTCAGGTTGAGGTCAAGCGGCGATGTTAAAACCGTCATATAAGTAGAGCTATCGGGCGTTTTAAGCGGATTGCTGAAAGGGACATTTCCTGTGAGCCTGAGCCTGCCCTGCCCCTGCGCATTGCTCATTAAAATATCTGTTGATAGATTATTATTCGAATAATCTATAAATGCATCTACCCTGCCAACTTTATTGTTGTCGTATCTTAAAAGGCTTGTATTCATTTCCACACCAAGCTTCGGGTCATCCATAGTTCCTTTCATGGTCAGCAGGATTCTCCTGATGTTACCCTTAAACAATGAGCTGTAGTCATCGTACTTAGCCTTTTTGTTATACAGCGCACCCGGATTATATATAAGCTCCATCAATGCCGGTATGCTGATATTTTTCGCTTCCGCATAAACATCGCTTTCTTTATTAAATGAATATGAGCCGCCAATATTCAGCTTAACATAATCACCTTCTATATTGAACTTATCAAAAAATACCCGCTGATCTTCGTCATAAGGGTGATAACTCACCAGCAGCTTATCATTATTATACGCATCAACACGGTTATAACTTGCAAACAACGTATCGATCCGGACCAAAACTGAATCACTGCTCAGATCTATATTCCCCGCCAGATCAACTTTTATCATGGTATCCTGTGTAGCTGCCAATCGGAATGCCTGGTTTGAATTACTGAGGACAAATGAAGTTTTTACACTGTCAAATGTTCTGGTTGACATTCTAAGTGTATCTGCAAAAAATGAAATTGTTGAGCTGAATGAGCTGAAATCACCTTGCGGAGCATATTTGTAATTACTGTAATTATTGAAGTGCTTCAATTCTGCCACGGCGTTTTTCAGCATAAACACAGTATCTTTGTACGCGAAATCGTTAATTGTCACTTTTGTATATCCTTCAAATCCATTAGCAGAGTTACCTATTCTGCCATTAACCGAGCCATCAAAATACATATCACTTAAGAACAGCATTTTCGAGATCGCATCCGGATTTTTTGTCTTGAGGTCAAAATCGAATTTCATGTCAGATTGCGCAAATTTTACATCCTGAACCGGAATGAGGGTATCAAGATTAAACTTCTTGCTGATCTCGTTTTGTAATACCACAATATTGCCGGCTATAACATCGCCAATTTCCGCGATCTTGAAATTCCCTTTTGCGCTGAAATCAACAAGATTGGATGTAAGGATAATATAGTCATTCGCTCCGCTAGTTGAAATTTTCAAGTTTATAGGAGTTGCCAGGAAATCATAATTGCCGTAATAAGAATTTGCCAGATTAATATCATAAGTTCCTTCCAGTCCTTCCGGCGAGATGCCTTTTCCGTTCACATCAAAAGCAAAAGTTAAGTTGCTCTTATCTGCTGAATTTTTTGTATAGGTTGAAATATCCAGGTTCTTAACCTGGCCTTTCATGGAGTAGATCGGATTATTGAAATCACGGATATTAACATTGCCTTTCGCAAGAGCTTCAAATTTTCCCGAAACATAGGTTACATCTGCTTCTATATTATATCCGCGGATATTGAGTACACCCTGTGACTTATCGATCTTCTGATCAAGCAGCTTGGTATCTTTCAGCTCATATTTAAGTGTTGAGTTGATCACACTCAGCTCGAACCCGGTTCCAACTGCTTCAAACCTGCCGTTGATATTGCTTTCAAGCTTCGGGTCCTTAAGTACCTTCCCGATGTTTCCGCCGGTGACTTCTACCGAGGTATTGTATTTGAAATTGGGTACCTTCAGGTTAAGGTCAAAAAATCCCTTTGCATTTCCGGCAGTAGATTGCATATCGAAAGTTGACTGGAAATCAAGCGGCTCGCCCTTGTATGTAACATTGCCCGTCACAACACCTAAATGCGTGTAATCGGGAATAGGCAGGCCGGGTGTATATCTTTTGGTATCTTCCGGGTCGATCCGGAACTGTGTACTTTTCACATCAAACCAAAGATGTTCAGGATCAACAAGATTCAGCATTCTGCCGGTAAATCCCATATCAGTATTAGGCGTCTGTATTCTGCAAGCCTCTATAATTATATCGTCAAATTTTCCTTTAGCTTTCAGCTCGAAGAAAAGGTTACCATCCAGAAAATCGACCGCCGGCAGAAACGATTTCAGGTCATCAAAATTGAAATTCTTTCCCACAATGCTGAGCCTCATATCTTTTCCTTTGAACGAAGGCAGCCCGTCAACTTTCATGAGGTCAAGCTTATCTATGAATACATAATCCATATTCACCCAGCTTTTGGATGTTTCTATAAATAGCTTGTTAATTTCGGCCCGCGATTTGGATATATAAAAATCACCCGAAAGCCCTTTCAGATCGAAGCCGAAGTTTGAAGTAAATCCAAGGTGATCGATCCAGAGCTGTATCGCGTTTTTATCGTATTGTGCGCGTGTTTCGAGTGTGAGGGAGTTTATTTTGAGATTATCGGTCGTAAAAGAAACAGCCGGGTCAACGGGCAGATCGGTTATTGGCATATCCTGTTTTTTAACGCCAAGCATCCTGAAGTTCAGGTTTTCTACACGCAGGCGCTTTACATCAATTTTCCAGTCGAACTCTGATGAATCCTGGGTCGTATCTTCGGATGAAAAGAGGTACGCAAAATTGAAAAGTGAATCGCCTTTATCGCCAGGTATCCTAACAAAGTTAACAGTTGGATTGTTCAGTACAGCATCTGTAACTTCAACGGTTTTATCCATAAGGGCAAAGATGTTAAAGTTCAGTTTAACGCGGTCTGCTTTAAGCATCTGATCATTTTTTACGGTGATGAGAACATCTTTTACAATGATCTCGCTGAAGAAATTACCTTCAATTTCTCCGACACTTAATGTTGAATGTTTTTTTGCGAAGTTTTCATTGGCAAGGTCAACGGCATAATCTTTAACAAAAGATCTGAATACGGAAGTTTGAGTAACAGAAACAAGAAGAGTTATGAATAACAGCAGAATTGCAAATATAAGTATGAGCGCTGAAAAGAACCTGGATTTCTTTTTCTTTTTCGGCGCTTCTATTTTTTTCTCTTCAGCCAAATATTATTACTTGCAGTATAATTCTATTATTCTATCAATAATGTTAGTTGAAGAATTGTTTTCAACAAAAGTGATACGTTTTATCTCGCCGCCATTAGCTTTCACTATATCCGCGCCGATAATTTTATCTTCTGCCCAGTCTGCGCCTTTTACAAGGTAATTTGGCAGAATGGCTTTGATGATGTTGTACGGATTATCTTCATCGAATATCACAACATGATCGACTGGTTTGAGATTCGCGAGTACAAAAGACCTGTTCTCTTCCGGAACAACGGGGCGTTTATCTCCTTTGATGATCTTCACCGAAGCATCGGAGTTCATACCTACAACCAAAACATCGCCGAGCGATCTTGCCTCGGCGAGATACTCAACATGGCCGCGGTGAATAATATCAAACACACCATTTGTGAAAACTATTTTTTTACCTGCAGCTTTCAGCTCCGCCGAAAAAGCGTTAAGGTCATCACCCTGTTTATATATCTGTTTCAGCAATAAAGTTACTTAACTTTTATATGAATTTATCAATGACTCTTTATAGATCGGAATGATACCAACTTCTTCGCAAACAATACCAGCAGCCTGATTGGCAAGCATAACCGCTTCAATTATATTTGCACCGCCTGCAAGCATCACAGCAATTGTTGAAATTACGGTATCGCCTGCGCCTGAAACATCGGCAACTCTGCGGGCTCGTGTTGGTATATTCAGAATTACAGTTTTATTCTTTTCTTTATCAAACAGCATCATTCCCTTTTCGCCGCGTGTTAAAACGAGGTACTCGCAATTCAGCCGGTCAATAAGTTTGCTTCCGGCAGATTTAACTGATTCTTCGCCGTCAATTTTCATTGCAAGTATATCAGCGGTTTCCTTTCGGTTAGGCTTAAATACTGTAACATCTTTATACTCAAAAAAATTGTGGAACTTAGGGTCAACGTACACAGGCTTTTTATTCTTCTTCGCTATTGAGATTAGCTCGCCGATAACCTGCTTGGTTAACACGCCTTTATTATAATCCTGCAGAATAACCGCAGCAAACTTATAGATGTTCTTTTTGAAAAATCCAAGTATCTTTTTAATGGTTGCAGGTGAAATATCATCCTTCACTTCGCTATCAATCCTCAGGACATGCTGTGAATGTGCAATAACCCTTGTTTTTGCGGTTGTTGGCCTTTTAGTATCTTTTATAATGCCGATCGTTGAAAGCCCAAGAGACTTCATTGCATCTATATAGTGCCCGGAATCATAATCATTACCAATTACACCTATCAGCACCGGTTCAGCGCCGAGGGCTTTTATGTTATTGGCAACATTAGCCGCGCCGCCTAGTTTATACTCTGTTTTATCAATATCAACAACGGGAACGGGTGCTTCGGGGGAGATACGGGAGATCGAGCCGTACACGTATTTATCGAGCATTACATCGCCAATGATGGCGATCTTTTTGTTCTTTGAATTCCTGAATATGTTATTAAGCCTGTTTTTAGTGATTTTCAAACCTTAAATGTGAAATTTGCCAAAATGAATAAAATTTAGCAAATATAGGCTTAATTCATGGTTTATTCAATTGCAAATACAACATGTAACTATCTAATTATCAATAAAAAAGGACAGTTGCAAAACTGTCCTTCAAAGAATAAACCGAGATGTTGCTCTATTATTTTATCAGCATCATTTTTTTAGTATCCGAAAAGTTCTCAGCCTGAATTCTGTAGAAATATACTCCGCTTGGGAATCCGGCTGCTGACCATTTTAACTCATAACTACCGGCCAATAGATTTCCTGAATGAGGAACGGCCACTTCCTTTCCGTTGATATCGTATATTTTTAATTCTACAAATGAATTTTTTGGCAGATCAAAATTTATTGTCGTTTCAGGGTTAAACGGATTTGGATAATTTTGCATAAGTACAAATTTTTCGGGTAAGTTATTATTGTTCTGAATTACACCAATAGGATTAATGGTATCTGAAAGAATTTCATTTTGCGAAAGATATGATGAGGCATACCCGCTTGCGCAGATTAATTTCCAGATATTATTCCCCATGTTTACCGTACCGCTTTGCCCCGTTAACCATGATGTAGGCTTATTAGGTAACTGTTGCCAGGCATTTGCACCGGGACTGAATACATAACATTCATTTGAATTGGTATTAAAGGTATTATCAGTACTTCCGCCTGTCATAATAATTCCGCGGCTGCCCCATGAATGAGCATCAAAAAATGTTCTTGTCTGCCCGGGAAAATTCGCGCCTCTTGTCCATGATATAACAGAGCGGTCACTTTGACTGATAACGCCAACATACACACTATCAAAATACTGTGCTGAACCGAAAGCTGATGTACCGCACATGTAAACTATTGTATCGCCTGATATCGCAAACCCGCCAAAGTTTCTGCGTGTAGCAGAAGGAAAAGGTGTTGCTGCCCGCCACTCGTTTGATCTTGAATTATATAAATACATCAATCCCGCTGAAGATAGTCCGCTTACTCCCCCGCCAACATAAATAATACTATCTTGATAGGAAACTGCTTTTGCGTCAACAATTGTTGCAGGAAAATTCGCAGCGTTGCTCCAGGTATTTTGCGTAATGTTATATTTGGCTACAGTATTAATACCTGCACCGGGCGGATTTATAACACCGCCAACTACATATAAACTATCTCCAAGCATTGCTGTTGCGCCGCCCAACAATCCGGTGGGATGCGGAGCCAGAGTATCCCATGTGTTTGTACTTACCCTGTAACGCTGCAGGGTTTTGATTATAACATCGTTTTGATTTCTGCCGGAAACGATGTACAAATATCCATCTCCATTCACTGAATAGCTTGCTGTGTTGCCTGCGCGCACCTGAATAGGAATATTTGAGCCTGCGCTCCATACCGGAATTTGAAAATTGGCTGAGTTATGAAAGGGATTTTCGTGTATTGCTGCTGCGGTTAAAAAAAGTGAAACAAAGAAAAGAAGGACGGATTGAGGACAAAGGCTTTTCATCATAAATTTTGACGTGTATTAATTTAATAAATAATAATGTGAATTAATTGGAGGGCGTAAATTTTTATTGAAGCAAGTATATTCAAACACCCGTATTGTTTCAAGGGCAAATACAGAAATTATTAATTTAATATATGCAGTTTTTCCGCAATTACAGACAAATTTAAACATTGAATGCCTTTTGATTTTTGCGTATTTTTGTAGTTCTATGCAATTTACTACCAGAACAAATACATGCGGCGAGTTAACACTTGCCGAAGGAGGCAAATCCGTTTGCCTTAACGGCTGGGTAGCGCAGGTGCGCGATCTTGGCGGAGTTATATTTATTAACCTGCGCGATAGGTACGGCGTTACACAGCTTACCGTTGACTCGGCGGATAAAGAAGTTTACGATACCGCGAAAACTCTCGGACTTGAGTATGTAATTTCGGTTACGGGGAAGGTTAAAAAGCGCTCATCAGCAAACCCGGGAATGAAAACAGGCGAGATTGAAGTATTGGCCGAAAGGATAGAAATCTTAAATACATCCGAGGTGACTCCTTTTGTTGTTGAAGAAGAAGTCAAAGCTTCGGAAGAGCTTAGATGGAAGTACCGCTATCTTGACTTAAGAAGAAAAAAAATATCAGATAACCTTGTGCTTCGCAGCCAGGTATATAATATTGTTCACCGCTATTTTGAGCGCGAAAAGTTTGTAGAGATAGAAACGCCTATTCTAATGAAATCAACTCCCGAAGGAGCCAGGGATTACCTTGTGCCTTCACGCGTACACAAAGGAAAATTTTACGCACTGCCGCAATCACCGCAAACATATAAACAGATATTGATGGTTAGCGGAATGGATAGATATGTGCAGATATGCAAATGTTTCAGGGATGAAGATCTGCGTGCTGACCGCCAGCCGGAATTTACACAGATCGATCTCGAGATGAGCTTTGTACAGGAAAAAGATGTGTTCAAAGTTGTTGAAGGTGTGTTACGCGATATATGGAAAGAAACAAAAAATGTTGAGCTTCCGAATCCATTCACCGTAATGAGCTATGATGAAGCTATGGCAACCTATGGCAGCGATAAGCCTGACCTCAGGATTAAAGGCGAACTGAAAATTGTTAATATTACCGATACTGTTAAATCAACTGACTTCAAAGTATTCACAGATGCCATTAACACCGGCGGAATAGTTGCGGGGATAAAGCTTCCTGCGCAGGATGTAACACGCAAGATAATTGACGGATTAACCGATTATGTAAAGACACTGAAGTTTGGCGGACTTGGTTACATAAAGTATAATGCCGATGGTACAACAGCTTCACCCATGCTGAAGTTTTTGAGTGAAGAAATCCAGGCGGGCATTAAGAGCAATTTCAATGCCACTGGCGGTGATGTTGTATTTATTTTATCAGGCGAGAAGAAGAAAGTTTTGCATGGACTCGGGAATCTAAGATTGAAGCTTGCAGAACAATTTAATTTGGTTGATGAAACACGCGACGAGTTTTTGTGGGTGAATGATTTCCCGCTGTTTGGCTATGATGAAGAATCAGGCACAATAGCGGCGGAGCACCATGCATTCACAATGCCGCATGAACAGGATATGGATAAGCTGGATACCGGCAGCAAAGACCCGAAGAATAATGTTGAGATGCTGACAAGCATTCGCGCTACATGTTATGATATGGTATGTAACGGCAGCGAGTTCGGCTCAGGCAGTATCAGGATACACCGCGGCGATATACAGGAAAAAGTGTTTAATGTATTGGATCTGACTAAAGAACAGCAGCAGGAAAAATTCGGATTCCTTTTAGATGCGTTCCGATACGGCGCGCCTCCGCATGGCGGATTCGCTCTCGGCTTCGATAGGATCATAGCAACACTTTGCGGCACTAAGGATATTCGCGAAACTATCGCATTCCCAAAAACCACGAGCGCGGTAAGCCTGATGGATAGCTGTCCCAGTCCGGTTGAGGTGAAACAATTAAATGAAATAGGAATAAAGATCATGCCTACCACTAAATCTATTTTATGTACGAAAGAACTTTTAAACAATCTTCTTAGTCTTTCAGATGTAGAATTAAGATTCATTGATGACAATAAAAACAAAACTGTCTCCGCGAAGCTGACTAGGTTGAATGACTACAAATTTAGCATCCCTATAGGATTCAACATTTCAAACAGATTTTCGATTAATGACATCCACGCTACTTTTGCTGAAAAGGCTACAAAGATTGATAATCTCCGTATTGAGAACAATCAGTTTAATTTTGGCGACGATACATTCATTGGAAGTGGGATTTTGGATAATTTTTATTCCGTTGAGTTTAAAAAGACAGATAAGAGTTACTATCGTTGTATTATACCTTTGAATACTCGAATTGATATAGATCACTACGTTCATACAAGTGTATATGATCATGAAAGGGGATTTAGTAAATCTTTGATATCGATGAACATCAATGGGTTGTCAATCCATGCATTTGTATTTGATATTAGTGGGAATAGCTATTTAGCTATTGAGTGTCTTAATAAAATTGAGTTTATTGAGTTTGAAAAATACTGCTATTCGTTTCTCTTAAGTCTTGGTATCGTTAGCAGCCATTTCCCATATACTGAATACTTTGTTTTTGAAGGGTATGACCTGTCTCTTATACACATCTGACGCTGCCGACGACGGA
>JACSRQ010000020.1 GCA_014879675.1 Ignavibacteria bacterium | reverse complement strand
GCGCGAGATCGAGAACGACCTGCGCAATGACTTCCTCGAGCGCATTGTTATACAGGATCAGCAGTATTTCCATTTCCATCCAACCGGTGAGACCATGGCGCTGGCTACCAACGATATATCCGCCGTGCGTAACTTCCTCGGGCCGGGTATTATGTACACCGCCGAAACACTTGTAAATTTTACCCTGGCTATTTCGCTTATGTTCTCATTTAACGCAGAGCTTACGCTTATTGCAGTAGTACCCATACCGCTGATATCCTACGTTGTTTACCGCATTGGCAAAAGCATAAACCATAAGTTTGAAATGGTGCAGGAACAGTTTTCTGACCTGACCACTAAAACGCAGGAAAATCTTTCCGGCATAAAAGTTGTAAAAGCGTACGTTAGGGAAGAAAGCGAAACCGAAAGCTTCAAAACCATGTCTGTTTCTTACATGAAAAAAAATCTCGAACTTGCCAAAGTTCAGTCATTTTCATACCCGCTGATGTTCCTGCTCACTGGATTTTCAGTTATTATAGTACTATATGTTGGCGGGAATAAGATCATCGAAGGGGTTATGACCCTTGGCCAGCTTACCGGATTTATAATATACCTTGGACTTCTCACTTGGCCCATTATTTCGCTCGGTTGGATAATAAATCTCACACAGCGCGCCGAAGCCTCCATGAAACGGTTATGCGAAGTGTTCGATAGCCAGCCTGCGATAGATGATCCAAAAGCATGTCAAACTGAAAGCGCTGCAAAAACTCAGCAAGCCGCCACTATCAAGGGAAAAATCGAATTCCGCAATGTAAGCTTCAGGTATCACACAGATTTCCCCTATGTGCTGAAGAATGTTAACATGACAATAAACCCGGGTGAGACCATTGGAATTATCGGGCATACAGGTTCAGGTAAATCAACGCTCGTGAATCTGATCTCCAGACTATTTGATGTGGAAGAAGGGCAGGTCATGGTTGATGGCAGGAATGTGAAAGAATACAAGCTGAACGAACTCAGAACTTCTATTGGATATGTGCCTCAGGAAACGTTCCTGTTTTCGGATACTATAGAACATAATATCGGTTATGCGGAAACTAAGTTTGATAAGGAAACAGTAATTAAAGCCGCAAAAATATCACAGATATATAAAGATGTTGATGCTTTCCCAAAAAGGTTTGATACAATTCTGGGAGAAAGAGGAATCAATCTCTCGGGCGGACAGAAACAGCGGACATCAATTGCACGCGCCATCGTTTCTGATCCGGGTATCCTTATACTTGATGATGCGTTTTCAGCGGTTGACACATATACTGAAGAAGAAATTTTAAACGGGCTTAAAGAAGTATTGAAAGGAAGAACAACGATACTTATAAGCCACAGGGTGTCAACCCTGAAAAACTCCGACAGGATAATAGTGCTGAAAGACGGAACCATTGCCGAAGAGGGTACACATGACTCCCTCATACGCAACGAAGGTATATATGCCGATATTTACATGAAGCAATTGCTTGAGGAGGAGCTGAAAGACCTTTAAACAATGGCTGAAGATAAGAAGAAAATATTCGAAGAAGAAAAGAAAGTTGAATCCGGCAGCAAAGCTGCGGCCGAAAAACTGGATCCCGCCGCATTGCCTATTATGAATCCCGAACCGGACGAGAATGAGCAGGAAGAAGTGCTTGGCAAAGCCTATGACGCAAGGCTGATGAAAAGGCTCATCAAGTATCTAAAGCCGTATGCAAAATGGGTGTACCTTGCCATTTTCCTAACAGTTGGCGTTGCAATGTTAAGCACTATCAGGCCTTATCTGACAAAGATCGCAATAGATAACTATATTGTTAACAAGGATTCAGTTGGCCTCAGGAATATTATCCTGATATTGTTTGGTACACTGGTGTTTCAGGGACTGGTACAATATTCCATGACATATCTCACTCAATGGATCGGGCAAAAAACAATTTTTGATCTGAGGATGGAGCTATTTTCACACATCCAGAAGTTTTCGATGAGCTTTTTTGATAAGAATCCGGTTGGAAGGCTTGTTACCAGGCTGACTAATGATATCGAAGTGCTGAATGAAATGTTCTCATCGGGTATTGTGATGGTTTTTGCTGATATATTTATAATCGGTGGAATACTTTTCTTCATGTTTAGCCTGAGCTGGCAGCTTACACTGATAGCCCTTTCCGTTGTGATTCCACTGATCTATGCCACGGTTATATTCCGCAGCAAAGTACGCAATGCATTCAGGGATATAAGGTACTATCTTGCCAAAATGAATTCATTCCTTCAGGAGCATATCAGCGGAATACTGGTTGTTAAGATATTCAACAAGGAAAAGAAAACCCTTGAAGAATTCCGCCAAATAAATTACGATCATACCAAAGCGAACAAAAAATCGGTGCTGTATTATTCGATATTTTTTCCCGTTGTTGAGCTGATCGGCGCAATATCAGGTGGACTTATAATTTGGTATGGCGGCGGAAAAGCTGTCGAAGGCGTTCTGACGATTGGTATCCTTGTTTCATTCATTCAGTACTCTGAAATGTTCTTCCGCCCGATACGTGACCTATCGGAGAAGTATAATATCATGCAAACAGCAATGGCATCTTCCGAAAGGATTTTCAGGCTGCTGGATAGAAAGTCGGTAATTGTAGATCCCGAAAATCCCGTACCTTTTGATAGCTGCAGGGGAGAAATTGAATTCAAAAATGTAAGCTTCGCATATGTTAAGAATGATTATGTTCTGAAAAACATTTCCTTTGATATTAAGCAGGGCGAAAAAGTTGCTTTTGTTGGTGCAACCGGGGCGGGGAAATCTTCTATAATGAATCTGCTTTGCAGATTTTATGATGCGCAAAAAGGTGATATTACTATTGACGGGAAAAACATAAAAGATATCAGGCAGGCTGACCTTAGAAAAAACATAGGGCTGGTTGTGCAGGATATATTTCTGTTTTCTGATACTATTTCAAATAATATCAGCCTGAATAATGAATTGATCAGCGATAAAAAGATAATGGACTCGGCGAAGATCATTGGAATAGACGGCTTCATACAGCAGCTTCCGCAAAAATACGGACAGAATGTAAAAGAACGAGGTGTTACACTTTCGCAGGGTCAAAGGCAGCTTATCACCTTCGCAAGGGCATTGGCTTATGACCCAAGGATACTCATACTTGATGAAGCTACTTCGAGCGTTGATACACATTCCGAAATTCTCATACAGAATGCGATCGATAAGCTCATGGAAGGAAGGACTTCGATCATTATTGCGCACAGACTTTCTACAATCCAGAAATGCGATAAAATAATTGTAATGCACAAAGGCGAAATAAGGGAGTCCGGAACGCACCATCAATTGCTTGAGCTGGGCGGCATTTATTCAAAGCTCTACCAACTTCAGTATAAAGAGTCTTACAACGTTTAGCGCAAAGTACACGACAGTAAATAAAAAATGCCACAAAAACTATGTTATAAGAAGTTCTTGGCCCAAAATTTCAATATACTTGACCTCACCCCCTAACCCCCTCTCCTGGCAGGAGAGGGGGAAATGAGAAATCCTTGAGTTTTTTCTCCCCTCTCCCTTTGGGAGAGGGGCTGGGGGTGAGGGTCAAAAGCAAAATTGCTAAGTAAATGTTTT
>JACSRQ010000212.1 GCA_014879675.1 Ignavibacteria bacterium | reverse complement strand
TAAAAGAAATAGCTGTTATTGAACGTGAAAATCTTATGCTTCCCAGGGCTTTGCTTTTTAAAGACTATGACGGTAAAGTAAAAGGTAAGGTTAATATTCTGCTTCTCATGAGTTCAGAATTTCAAAAACTAATTCTGCTTATCAGGTCAAGAAATAGCCACATACAAATTAAAATATAATGATCTGATCTATTTGATCAGCACCATTTTCCTCGAAATAGTTTCTTTTTGCGATACCAGCCTGTAATAATATATTCCGCTTGGATAACTTGAGGCATCCCATTTAATATTATGATAACCTGCCTTCATATCTTCATCAAGTAATACAGAAATTTGCTCTCCGATTGAATTATATATTATTAACGATATTGAGATTTGCTCTGGTATGCTGAATGAAATCTCCGTTACTGGGTTAAAAGGATTTGGGTAGTTCTGCATTAATTGAAAGTGTGCAGGTATAATACCGCCCTCATTGTTAAATCCCAAAACAGCAACACATAAGCCATGAGTGCCGAGAGTATTCCTTAACGGACTGTTAAGCATCGCCGTCTGCATTCTGACTGCCTGGTCATATGTAAACATATACTTAGCCGGGTCAGCTGAGTAATCCATGTAATTCATGTACATTTCACCATTTGGTGAATTCGAGGGTGCGTTGCATGAACCGGGATTTAATGGGTAAACAGGGAATCCCGTGTTTGAAGTAAACGCCGGGGGAGTATCAGCGCAGTAATCAGTCAGACAGTTGCCGTCTGCCCATATATGCCTTAAGCCAAGATAATGACCTGCTTCGTGTGTGATGGTTCTGCCCCTAACATTTGGAGATGCGTATATACCGCCGGGGAAGATAAATGCCGAGCCAACTGCGGATGAATAGCTCCATATGCCATCTGTTGAATCTGTGCCTTCACCATTGCCAGATATACCGGGCAGTGTGCTTAGTGGCGGGAGTGTTGAAAATCCGGTAAACGGCATAGCTGCATTTTTATCGCTGATCCAAATATTCAAATATTTTTTCGCGTTCCAGATCGATTGCGGCTTAATGGTCCCGTCAAAGTAAGTTCTTAACGCTGCAGGGGTTGTGAATATATTCGGATTCGACCATCCGCGTGTATTCAGGTTAATTCTCTCAATGCCCGGCTCGGTCAGAATGTTTCCGTTAGTATCTTTTTCAGCGAGGCAGAATTTTATGTTGATGTTCGCTATCTTCACGCGGCCGAGGCTATCCCTGCTTTCAGGCGGCAGGCTCTGGTTAACTGCCCATTGAATGAAAGCATTTGCAGGGTATGTTTGATAATTAAAGCCTGTGCCGGCAAAATCCTGATTCAGTACTGTTATCTGTGAATTGATCTGTTCGCGCTGAATATTAGGGAAGGATCCAATTGACTGTCCGCTGTGAACTACATGAAAGATAACCGGTATGGTATATTCAGTAAACCTGTTGCTGCCGGATTGGATTTGCAGAGCGCGGAATTGATTGATCAGCTCAGAAAAGGTGTTTTCCCACTGCTGTTCAGGAATGGGTGTCCCGCAGATTTCACCAATGGATTGCGAATTTGTAATGGTGCCGGATAAAACTAAGAGCAGTACGAGAAGATACTTTGTCATATATGAATACTCTATATTAGTATAGTTCAATAATACTCATAATTGATATTATATTTCACACATTATTTAGTAGTTTATTGAACCCCGGTTACTTTACTAATAGCATTCTTTTAGTCTCCACAAATGATGGCGTGATAATTGAGCAAAAATATACTCCCGAGCTATAGCCTGAAGCATCCCACTTGACTTCATAATTTCCCGGGCCGAAATTATCATTAACCAAAACTGCAACCATCTGCCCTGCACTATTATAGATCGATAGCCGCACATTTTCATGACCTGTAATCGAGAACGCGATTTTTGTTGCCGGATTGAAGGGATTAGGATAATTCTGTGACAAAGAAGATTTTTCGGGGATTTGGCCTGATTGCGATAAAACATTTACTAGCGTGCCGAGAGGTCTTCTGTAGACCGCGTTTGCAGATGCACCGGCAAAAAGGAAATTGTTAACGATGCGGAGTGAGTGAATGGTCAGATCAAGCAGTCCTTCATTCTTTTGAACCCATGTTGTGCCGTTGTTTTCAGAAACGAAAACACCATGAAGCTCAGTACCTGCAAAAACACTGCTTCCGCTTACCGCCAGTGAGTAGACCAGTTCATTGTTTAAAGAAGTCTGAACCCAGGTTGTTCCAAGATCTGTTGAACGATATACACCACTGCCTGTACCTGCAAAAATATTGTTACCGGTCATAGCCATAGAGTATACGCTTTTGTTGTTTAAGGCTGTCTGGCTCCAGTTAGCTCCATTGTTTGTAGAGATGTACACTCCTGCGGAATTGCCGCATCCGGCAGCAATAAATTCGCCGTTTATCACCAAAGATTTTATGCTTGTGGCGCTAAGTGAACTGATAAACCATCCTTGTCCGCCTGAGGAATAGTACAAGCCGGAATTATGTGAGCCAACAAAAACACGCGAAGTGTTTGAAGCCAGTGAATACATGGTTGTATTATTCAACGATGTAACTATCCAATTTGCTCCGTTGTTTGATGTTCTCCAAACTCCCAGTTCTGTGGCAGCATACAGGTAACCTCCGAATTCTGTCATAGCATAAGTGATGTTGAAGTAGTTAAGACCTGCGGGCCCCCAGTTTGTACCGTTATTGGAGGAAAGATAAATTGCATGATTTGCGCTTCCGGCGTAGATATGGCTGCTGTTATTGTATAATGAATAAACCGGCCTGTTGCCAATTCCGTCTGAAACGTTTTCCCATTGTGCAGAAACATTTCCTGCGCTGAGTAATAGAAGGATAACTGTAAGTGTTAATAATATTCCGGATCTTCTCATTTTTTTCTTTTTGGCTTAGTTGGTACAGATGTTGTTCTGATAAAATGTAAAACGAGCGGGACCCTATGTGTTGGAGAATACACGCTCTCAGCAGACTATTTTACTAGTATCATTTTCCTGATCTCAACATTCTCAGTTGTTTTTAAGACATAAAAATATACTCCGCTTGCCAGGCCAGCAGCTTTGAAGCTGTATGAATAGCTTCCTGCTGCCAGATTTTCATTCACAATTTGTGCAACTTCGCGTCCGGTTCCGTCAAAAACGGATAACTTGATCAAACCGGCATTGGGTATTGCAAAATCAATATTTGTAGAGGGGTTAAAGGGGTTAGGATAATTCTGACCCAGGTAAAAGTCTTCCGGATTTGACGGATTAACATTATTTACACCTGTCAATGTACCATCCCATTGCGCAACATTCGTATATGGTGAGCTAAAAATACCGCCGCAAACCAATTTATTATTGAACATACACATTGCATAAGCACCGCATGCATTGCCGTATCCGAATCCGCTGCCAAGACCTGACCAGGCAGTACCATTCCATTTTGCAATGCCATTTACAGTTTGTCCGCCTGCGATTGTATACATCCCGCCAACATAAACGTCAGTTCCGTGAACAAGGATTGAAAAAACGTATGGATAAGTACCTCCTCCGACTCCGCTTCCGAGATTTGACCAGGATGAACCATCCCACGCGGAAATACACTGGTATGAAGAAGATAAACCACCGGCATAAAGTTTTCCGTTGCCTGATGCAACAGCATAAACAATACCTGTAATCCCTCCGCCAATTGATGACCAGTTTGAGCCGTCCCATTGTGCAACGTGGCTTGCAGAGCTTCCGCCTGCTTGTGTAAAAAATCCGCCGGCAACAAGTTTGTTGTTATGAGTTGTTAATGCCATTACCTGTGAATTTGTTCCGCTGCCGAGTGCAACCCAGCCGCCGTTGCTGTTCCATTTTGCAATGTGATTTGCAGTCATGTTTTCAACCATAGTAAAGTAACCGCCAACTATCAGATCACCGTTATATACGGCCAATGCCGAAACTATGCTGTTGGGTCCGCCGCTTACATCTGCCCATTCAACTCCGTCCCATTGAGCAATGTTCTTCATTTCCAGGCCGCCAGCCAATGTAAATGCACCGCCAACAATCAACTTTCCGTTATATACAACCATTGCATTAACTGTACCATTAATACCGCCAAAATCACTCCAGGATGTGCCGTCGAATTTTTTAACACCATGGCCTCCGCTTCCGCTTTGCTCTCCTGCATACAGTTCGTTGTTGTAAACAACCAGCGAGTATTCCCAATTCGTCCCGCCGCCTAATTGTGACCATGCCTGCGAATATGCTTGTGAAATGAACATGGTAAACAGGATCACTATACCAAGAAACTTTGTGATACTTTTGATCGATCCGGTTGAAGTGTTTGTTCTTGTCATTTTTTCTGATTATTTATATTGTTATAATTTTTCTACTAATTTTTGAAAACAAATATTTTCAAACGTGAAGGGCTATAGCATAATTCAATACATACAAAATTAACTACAGCAACCTAAATGTATGGTTAACGGATTCTTAAAAAACACTAAAAATATAACTTTATAGAATTATAATAACTTAAGGGTTATTTTTGCTTGAAAATGAGAGTTGCAGTTGTTCCTTTTGAGATTTCGCTTTTGTAAACTACTTCAATATTCTGAAAATCAGCCAGTCTTTTTACTATAGCCATTCCAATGCCATGTCCTCTGGCTTCGGTGCTCCGTGCTTCTTCACTCCTGTAAAACCTGTCAAACACCCTCATTATCTGTTCGGGCTTCATTCCGATGCCGTAATCTCTTATCGAACACTTCACTTCTTCTCCTGATTGATCCAAAAAGACGTCAATTTGACTTCCACCATTCGAGTATTTGACTGCATTTGTGAGCAGATTTTCAAAAATAATTTCAAGAAGTGACGGATCGGCAAATACATCAGCTTTGCTGCTGTCATCAAAATTTATGATGATTCCCTTATCGCTTGTTTGCTCATTTAATCTATGGATACAATATTGAATAATGGGGTTTAGATCAACTTCGATTTTAGTAGTATGTATTTCTTCACTTTCAAACCTTGCAAGCAATAAAAGCTGGTTTATCAGTTCGCCTATACGGTCAACTTCCTTTATGCAGTATAAGATCTTATTGTGATAGTGCGCGGCTTCCCTTGGTTTTCTTATCAGGACTCCAGGGTACCTTTGATGACGGAAAGCGGTGTACGCAGTTCGTGAGATGCATCAGCAGTAAATTGTTTTTCCCTTAATACGGCATCTTCCAGCCTGTTCATAAGGCTGTTAATTGTTTTTGCCAATTCATAGATCTCGTCTTTGTTTTTCGGATACTCTATGCGCGTTTCCAGGTTCTCTTTAGTGATCTTTTGAGCTTCATCGTTGATCTTTACAAGGGGTTTTATGCTTTTGCCCGCAATGTACCGCGAGATGAAGAACAGAAAAATAAGTAATACGGGATAGCTGATGAACAAAACTTTTTTTAAACCGGCAACTACATTCGATGCTCCTTCAATTGAAATGGCCACACTGACATAACCGATCAGTTTACCTTTTCGATTAAGAATCGGACTTTGCAATTGTCTTACCGGTTTATCACGCAACAGTGAATTGAATATCTTACCTGTTGAATTAGAAGTGCTTATTGAATCTTCTTTGAGATTTATTGTCTTTTTAAGGGTTCTTTTGTCAATATCTGCAACTTGTGCAAAAATTGGATAGACCTCAACATCCCGGTGCTCTTTTTCGCTCCATTCAGCAAGATCGGTAAAATAGATTGAATCCCTGTTCATATCAATGTCATCAATGATATCGAGAGCTTCAAACTCTAAACGTTCGTCAAGTTCAGTATAAGATGTATTGTATACTACCTGGTAAATTATGATGAATAGCAGCAGAGTGACTATAGATGTTGCGCTTAGATAGAAAAGGGAAATTCTGTTTCTCAGGCTTATGCTCACGCTAACTCCCGGTTATCTATCTTTAGTTATGTAACCGATGCCCCTGATAGTGTGTATCAACTCTTTATCTTTGCCTCCCGGATTGAGTTTTTTTCTCAGGAAATTTATATAAACATCTATAACCGAGGTATCCGAATTGAAATGTATATCCCAAACATGCTCTATTATGTTTGTGCGTGTACATACTTTTTCTTTGTTTCTTATCAGGTATTCAAGCAGTGAAAATTCTTTTGGGGTCAGCTCAATTTCCTTTGAGTTTCTGAATACGCGGTGTGTATCAAGGTTCATTTCCAGATCACCGAGCTTCAGTAATGTTTGTTCACCGGACCTGGTCTTCAGCTGGACTCTTATTCTCGCCAGCAGTTCATCAAATTGGAATGGTTTTTTAATATAGTCATTGGCGCCTGCTTCCAGCCCGAAAACAATATCCTGTACAGTATCTCTTGCAGTTAGAAAAATTACGGGGGCTGTTTGGTTTGTTTTCCTGAATTCACGGCAAAGCTCAATACCGCTGAGCCCGGGCAGCATCCAGTCAAAAATTAACAGGTCATAGTCATTTGTAGAAGCAAGCTCTAATCCCTTTCTTCCGTCAATAGCAATATCGACTGCAAACCCCTCTTCTTCGAGACCATCCTTTAGAAAATTCGAAATTCCTTTCTCGTCTTCAACTATCAGAATTCTCATGACCCTATCAAATTCGCTTTCTTCAGTTAAATTGGATTCGGTTTCAGGAAATAAACTCTTCGTAAATGGCGTATATTGTGATCCTTCTCTATCAATCATAGTGCATATTAATGAATTGATACAAATATATGCCGTGTTATCTTAAATCCAGTTCAGTAATTTCTTAAAAACAGCTTAAAATTGCTTTGATAAAATAGCAAATTCTTTAATTGCAAAGTATGATAAATGTCAAATATTGAGATGATAGTTGGCTTCAGGGTTTCAGATTTTGCCTTTACGACTGGAAACTAACCAATTATGAAACTTTTTGCCCTCCACTACCGCGGGAATGACAAACTAAAAGCTATAATCTGAGTAGCTCCGCTCTCTTGACTGCAGGTGCAGTTCAGAGCGGAGAAATGTAAACCCCGAATCATTGGCTTTAGCAGAAATTTCTCATTTCTAAGGAGCGTGGAAAAATGGAATTGCGGCTAAAGCCGGTATATCCCGGGAACTTGATCTACGACCTAAAGGTCGTGGCTACTCAAGATTCTTGCTTGCGCAATGCGAAGCTTAGCAGGCAGGAATGAGAAAGCACATATGCGAGTAGTGGGACTTGTTGAACGAAGTGAAATCCCGCGCAGCGGGAAACCCCCAAACCAGGAAGATAGAAAAGGAGGATCTTTCGGATCCTCCTTTTTTTGGTGCGGGAGGGGGGACTTGAACCCCCACGCCTTGTGAGCGCCACCCCCTCAAGATGGTGCGTCTGCCATTTCGCCACTCCCGCGTATTCTTTCAAAAAAAGCTGCTTTTCTGATGAATTGTTTGAGAATTACAAATTTAAAAAAACAAAATATTATTTAAAAGATAAAAATATCTCCAGATTTGAAGGAGAGTAGAGTTTCGGGCAGATACTTAATCTTCCGGTACATGTAAAAACAGCCATAAAAAAAGCTTTGTTGTTAAACAAAGCTCTTATAGAATAAAGTATGTTAGAACACTCTTATCCGAATACAAAACCGATAACTATGATTGCCAGCATAAGGAATATTGTTGTTCCAATATATACATTGCTGCTCTTTTTTACCTGTTCCATTTGTTGTTGTTCCATTATGATCTCCTTAAGAAGTTAAATGATAAAGTTATCTCTTTTTCTCTAAAACAATTTATATCAAAACGGTTATAAGAACAATCACGCTTAGACGTTATATTGCTTCAGAACTGCTATTGAAAGAACCTTGTCAAAAGTATGAATCTGTGGTGATGAATGTGATTATCAGGCTTCTAAAAATTCTGCCGCCCTGTTTCAGACGGCAGATTTGTTTTTTTGCCGGATACTTGCGATACTAAATTAGCCGAAAATCATGCCAACGATTATTATCGCAAGGAAAATTGTGATTGCTCCGGCAATGAAAATGTTACTTCTCTTTGTAAATTTTTTTAGGTCAATAGCATTCATATTTTATTACACCTCTTCACAGTAAAGGTTGCCAAGTTTGCTCTTAATAGCAATACTAAAATAATGCATCAAATAGCGTAAGTAAATAACGAAACAGGTCATTTAGAGCAATAAACAGGTAAATCATACAATTAACATAATTGGGTATGTGCTGTGGACTAATATCAATAAAAAATATGATATAAATCCACCTTCTGAACACAATAAAAAAGGAGGCCCAATTGAGCCTCCATTACTGCAATTTTTGAGCTATTATACTCTATTTTATATCAACGACCTTATTAATGTCTGCAAATGCCTCCACCAGCAGGCGTTTCTGAGTTTGTTCAAATACGGAGTGCGAACCGGGCGCGGGCGCCGGACTCTCATCCCTGCTAACGCCATAAAGCGTCATGTTGCTGCCCAGATTTCTTAAGTCACGCTTCAGGCGGTATGACATGAATATCAGCGCGCCCATATTATGCGGCTCTTCCTGTGCCCACACAACCTCTTTGGCATTTTCATATGTCTTCAATACTTCTTTGATCTCATCAGAGGGATAAGGATAGTATCTTTCAACTCTTACAACTGCTGTATTTGTGATGTTGTTCTCTTTCCGGAATTTAGCCAGATCATAATAAAACTTACCGCTTGTCAAAATAACTCTTGATATATCTTTCTTATCAGTTACGTGAACATCATCAATTACAAGTTTATACTTGCCGCCAACAAAATCTTCTTTTGGGGAGCGTGCTTCGGGCAGCCTTAACAGGCTCTTTGGAGTCATAACAACAAGCGGCCTGCGGTTTGAATACTTGCCCTGTGTACGCAGAAGGTAATAATACTGCGCCGGTGTTGAAGGATTGCATACAGTAATATTCTCATCAGCGCAAAGGGTTAAGAATCGTTCCAGCCTTGCGCTCGAGTGTTCGGGTCCCTGGCCTTCCTGGCCGTGGGGCAGAAGTAATGCTAAATTGCTCGGCAGGTTCCATTTATCCTGCGAAGCCGCGAGAAAGTTATCAATTATAACCTGTGCCGCATTGGCAAAATCGCCGAACTGAGCTTCCCATAAAACCAGTGAAAGCGGATCGGCAGTACTGAAGCCGAATTCGAAACCAAGTACGGCAGCTTCAGAAAGCAAGCTATCGAGCGGCTCAATTTGTGCCAGCCCGGGAGCTATATTATTGTGAGGAATTATTTCTTCTTCAGTATCCATATCTGTTAAAACAATATGGCGCTGCGAAAATGTGCCTCTTGCGCTGTCCTGTCCGCTCAGCCTTACGGGTATTCCTTCCAGAAGAAGTGTGCCGAATGCCAATGCTTCTGCAAACGCCCAGTCAACCGGTACATCACCTTTCAGAAAGTCTCTTCTTGATTCAATGAACTTTTTAAGCTTTGGATGAAGGTGAAAGTTCTCAGGCAGAGTTGTGATTATATCTACAACTTTATCGAGCTCTTCCATTGTTATCTTTCCAAGCTGGTGCGAGCGGAGTATTTTAACCTGCTCATCACTAAGCCTTATGGGGGTATCACTTTTGAATTTCATCGGCCCTTCATGAGCCTTTGTATAACCCTTATCCATTATTTCGTAAATGCTGCTTTCCATCTGTTTGATATCGTCAGCATTAACTATTTTCTCATTCAGAAGCCTTTCCTGGTAAATATTTTTCACAGAGGCGTGGCTCCTGATAGCTTTATACAGTACAGGTTGTGTAAATGCCGGCTCATCTGATTCATTGTGCCCCAGCCTTCTGTAACTGTAAACATCAATAACTACATCTTTGTGGAATTTCATCCTGTACTCATAAGCGAGCTTGGTAACCAGGAGTGTTGCTTCGGGGTCATCTCCGTTAACGTGGAATATCGGAGCCTGCACCATCTTCGCAACATCAGATGCATACACAGTTGAACGCGCATCAACCGGGCTTGTTGTAAAACCAATTTGGTTGTTGATTATTACATGAATAGTTCCGCCTGTACTGTAACCTTTAAGCTGCGAGAGATTTAGTGTTTCGGCTACAATACCTTCGCCTGCAAAGGCCGCATCACCATGGATGAGCACCGGAATGTATTTATTCCTTTCGTTATCGTGCATCATGGTTTGTTTTGCCCTCACGATACCTTCTACCACCGGATTCACAAACTCCAGATGGCTTGGGTTTGATGCAACAGAAACATTTATATCATCGCCATAAAGCGTTTCATAAACTCCTGAAGCTCCAAGGTGATATTTTACGTCGCCGGAACCTTCAACAGAATCCACATCGGCAATATCTTCAAACTCCGAAAAAATGTCATGGAGATTTTTTCCGATAATATTCGCAAGTATGTTAAGTCTGCCGCGATGAGCCATACCCAGCACCATTTCATCCACGTTTTCGCGGGCTGCAAGTGCAAGCAGGTAATCAAGTACGGGTATTATAGTTTCTGAGCCTTCAAGAGAGAATCTTTTATGCCCAATATATTTTTTATCTACAAACTTTTCAAAATTTTCCGCCTGGATCAGCTTATACAGAATATGTTTTTTCTCTTCATTTGTAAAAGAAGGCTGATTGCGGATAGGCTCCATGGCATTTTGCAGCCACATCTTTTCCTTTGGATCCTGGATATGCATATACTCCACTCCGATATTTTCGCAGTAGGTCTTCTGCAGTACATCCATAATTTCACGCAGTGTTGCTGTTCTTAAACCGGCAAGCTTAGGCGTTATGAACTGCCTGTCGTAATCCCACACAGTGAAACCGTATGTATTGGGGTCAAGCTCCGGATGGTATCTTGCCAGCGGTTTCAGCGGGTCAAGATTTGCCAGCAGGTGGCCTCGTACCCTGTACATGTTAACAAGCTGAATTGCTTTAGCCTGCTTTTCAATCTCTTCAAGGTTATCAATACCATCAAAGTTTTCGGGATTGTTATCCTGTTTCCACATCACAGGCTTTACGGGCATACCAAGATCGCTGAATATATCATCATAGAAGCCGTCTTCGCCAATAAGCAGCTTGTGTATTTTCTGAAGGAAGAGGCCTGATTCTGCACCCTGGATTATCCTGTGATCATAAGTACTGGTAATATTCATTACCTTACTTATGCCAAGCATGGTAATAATATCTTTTGTCACAGCCTGGTACTCTGCCGGGTAATCAAGCGCGCCTGTTGCAACGATTGCGCCCTGCCCGAGCATTAGCCTTGGCTGCGAAGCAACCGTGCCTATTGTTCCGGGATTCGTGAGGGTTATAGTGGTTCCCTGGAAATCTGAGATCTCGATCTTACCGCTTCTGGAACGGTTTACTATATCATTATATGAGTTGAAGAACTGCCTGAAGTTCATTTTTTCAGCGCCTTTAATATTTGGCACTATCAATGAACGCGAGCCGTCTTTCTTTTCAAGGTCAATTGCGAGCCCGAGATTTATCCCTGACTTTTTGATCAAATAGGGTAAGCCGTTTATTACTGTGAATGAATTATTCAGCGCCGGAATAGAACCCAGTGCTTTTATTATTGCCCAGCCAATTATATGTGTGAATGATATTTTTCCGCTGTTGGTCTTCTTTAGGAAATTATTTATCAGAAGCCTGTTCTCTTCAAGCACTTTTACCGGCATTGCCCTGAACGATGTGGCAATGGGGATGGTAAGGCTGGTGGTCATGTTCTCGATTATTCTTTCGCCAACACCCTTTATCTGAATTGCCTCTTCGCCCGGCTGCGGCTGCGGCATATTAATCTTTGCCGCCGGCTGCTGTTCGGTATAGTTCACATAAGTGCCGGTCTGCAGGTTTGCCTGTGGACTTTCGGTCTTTTGGTACTCTCTGCCATTTGTTTTAATGCTCAGACTGCTGAAAAGGTCTTGCCAGTCTTGTGCTACAGAATTGGGATTGTTAAGATAGTTTTCGAGTAACTCCATAACAAACCATGTGTTTACGCCAAATTCTGCCAGTTTTTCCCGCTGCTCTTGTGTTAAATCTTCTAATTTCATATTCTATTTTTGTGTAACTACAAATTTAATCAAAATTAAAACTAAGTTCACTTCATTATTTGAGTTGACTGTAAAGGTATGACAAACCTGTTATTTAAAATGCAAACGACAGTCTGCCAGACTGCCGTTTTGATTTTCAAATATAGTATAATTTTGGTTATCTAAGAGGTATCCTTACATCTATTGAAGTACCCTTTCCTTTTTCACCGGTCATTTTCCAGATACCGCCAAGAATAAGCACTCGTTCTTTCATGCCGAGTATTCCGAGAGAGCTTCCTTTTTCCATTTCCGCTTCGGTAATTCCTCTTCCGTTATCAGCAACATGTAAGATCAGCCAACCGTTTTTTTCTGCAACTTCTATTTTGAGCTCAGTTGCACCTGAGTGTCTTGCGGCATTGGTTAATGTTTCCTGGAATATCCTGAATATTGAGATCGCTTTTTCCGGTTTGAGCTGGATCTCTTCTTCCAGCACCTTGGTGATGCACTTGATACCAGATCTTTTTTCAAACTCACCGGCATGCCATTCAATTGCTTCTGCCAGGCCAAGCTTATCAAGAATATCCGGCCGGAGCTCGGTAGCAATTTTCCGGACCTTATTGATTATACCGTCAATGCTTCCGCTCATTTCTTTGAGCTCTAAACAAACCTTATCTAATTCCGGGATGTTTTTTTCCTTTGCGGTTTTAGCAGAGCTTTTTCCCAGCATTGAAAGATCCATTTTCAGCACTGTCAGGTCTTGCCCCAATTGGTCGTGGATCTCCCTGGCAATATACAATCTTTCCTCTTCTCTGACACGCTGCAGGTAATTAGAAAGCGCCCTGAGCTTCTGAGTGGTTTCTTCAAGCTTTACTTCGTAGATCTTTCTTTCTGTTACATCCGTAACAATTGCCTCGATCGTATCCGGCTCATTTTTGGAGTTTTTCACAACCACGCTGCGCTGGTTCAGCCATACTTCCCTTCCGGATTTATGTACTATCTTAAACTCAAACGGCAGTGTAATACTTGATTTCAGAACCTGCTGCTTTGAGAACATATACTGTTCTTTCCATTCATGGTGCACAAGGTTATCCAGCAGGCCGGGTTTTTCGTAATATTCTTCAGGGGTGTAGCCGGTGATCCTGAAAGACGAAGCATTCACATACCTGTAGTTCAGCTTTGCAGTATCCTGGCTGAAGATCATATCAGCGGCATTTTCAGAAAGCCTGAAGTATTTATCTTCGGCAGCTTTAAGCCTGTTTTCAACATCAAACCTGTACATTGCAGAGTTTATTGCAGTATTCAGATCCCTGTCATCAAGCGGTTTAGTAATATAGCCGTATGGATTTGTACCTTTGGTTTTTTCAATCGTATCTTCATCCTGGTGCGCAGTAATATATACAATGGGTGTTTTCAGGGTTTCATTAATTATCCTGGCTGCTTCAATACCATCAATTTCGCCTTTCAGTGTGATATCCATTAAGATAAGGTCGGGGTGGCATTCACCTGCAACCCTTATGGCATCTTCACCTTTTGAAACTGTGCCGGCAGATTCATGGCCAATCCGCTTAATAGTAGATTCGATATCCTTGGCAATTATCTTTTCATCTTCAACAACAAGTATTCTGGCTTTCCTAAATATCAGGTTCATAAGTTTAGTGATTTAATGAGCAGTTTTTGATTTGATAGTCTGGTCAAAAAAGGAAATACATATCTCTGTTCCGTTTTGCGAGTTAACTTCTATTGTTCCTTCAAGCTGTTCGGTGAGCGTTTTTACAAGCTCCATTCCCAGTGTTGCAGTGTTTTCGAAATCTAACTGTGCCGCACCCCTTCCGTTATCTTTTATCGTTAACATGTTTTTACCGCTATCTTCTTTTGAGAGCGAGATTGTTATTTCCCCTTTTTTCGTTTCTGTGAATGCGTGCTTCAGAGAGTTTGTTACCAGTTCGTTTACAATAAGCCCGCAGGGAAGCGCCGTATCTATTGCAAAGTAAATTTCATCTACATTTAGCTTCAGCCCGATATCTGCTCTTTTAACATCGTAAGCAAAGAACAGGTAATTGCAAAGCTCTTCGAGATATTGCCGGAAATCAATTCTTGTAAGATCCTTTGTGCGGTAAAGCTGCTGATGTATCAGCGCCATAGATCTTACGCGCTGTTCGCTCATCTTCAGGTAACCGATAGCGGCTTTATCTGTAATAGTTTCAGATTGCAGCCTCAGCAGGCTTGATACAACCTGAAGGTTGTTCTTTACCCTGTGATGAATTTCCTTAAGCATGAGTTCCTTTTCGCCAAGTGACCTCAACAACTCGTCGTTTATCAGTTTGAAATCGGTTATGTCCTGCAAGGTACCCTGTACGCCTTTAATATTTCCCCTGTGATCTACAATGGGCTCGCCAACAATTTTTACATATCTTACTTCGCCGTTAGGCCTCACAATGCGGTCTTCGTTGGCATAATGCGATTTATCTTCTATTGCTTTAAGAAGCCTGGATCTTGTTCTTTCCCTGTCTTCCGGGTGAACATGTTGCATTGCTTCTTCAAATGAAAAGCTGTCAGAATCATGAATAATGCCCAGTATCCTGTAAATTTCGCTGGAGTTATATATACGGTCATCTTCTGAATTGTACATCCAGCTTCCAATGTGTGCAATCCGCTGTGCTTCTTCCAGATTTTCCCTGATCTCACTTATTTCATTTTCTTTGTTTATTCTCTCAGATATTTCTATCTTTGCCCGCTGATACAATGAAGCATTCAAAGTTGCAGCAGTGATGCTGCCTGAAAGTGACTCCAGTATCCTGAGGTCGTTTTCATTATACGCATTAGTTTTGTAACTCAATACCTGAATGACCCCAATTACATCTTCTTCCATTTTCAACGGTACAACCAGTGCAGAGGCATACATCTTCACACTTTCGGGGTCAGCAGTAGAAAGTGTGTACCTGTTAACGGTTTTGGCGTAATACTCATTGTAGTTAAGTATGAGCTTTGATTCACCGGAGCGAATTGCTGAGCTTTGTATTCCAAATCCTTCGGGCGCTAATGGCAGCGGCCTAAACAGTGTCACATCGGGCCTTTGCCCGTCTGCCCATGCCGAAACAATAGATATCATCTGTGTTTTGACATCAAACGAAGAGATCAGCATGGAGTCGCAAGGCATGATCCCAATTACAGTATGATACGAGTTCTCATATACCTTCTCAATATCAAGCGAGCCAGAAAGCTTTTTCTGGGCTTCATACAGGATGCTAAGTTCGTTTGTCCTGGTTTTAAGCGCGGTCTCAGCTTTTTCCTTCTCCTCAATTTCGTTTTGTGCCTTCCGGTAAAGCAAAGCATTTACCGTTGCGGCCGTAACCTGCTTTGAAAGTGACTCCAATGTCCGGAGATCCTTTTCGCTGAAAGCATTTGACTCAAAACTGAGCGCCGTAATCACACCTATAACATTTCTTCCAAGCTTCATCGGAACAAACAGCGCGGATTTTGTTACTTCTACATCGCTTTCAATTCTATCGTTCTCATTTTCAAAATCTATTACATTGCCGCTTTCATCGAAATAATATTTGCTGTTATACTTCTTTATTACCTCGTCAAAGTTGTTAACAATCAGTGACTTTCCCGTTTTTATAACCTCGCCCTGCGTTCCATCAGTTCGTTCGGGAAGCGGGATAGGCGGAAAGGAAGTGTGGTCATGGCGTGTATCTTCTATCCACGCGCCGGTACAGCGGATCATATTATCAGATTCATCGTAACTTGAAATTATCATTGATGCGCACCGTATCAGCTTTTTAAGATACATATATAGCTTTTCATATATCACTTCTGTTTCAAGGGAACTGGAAAGATCCCTTTCGGCATCATGAAGAAGTATTATATCCTCTGATTGTTTTTTAAGAGCCAGCTGCGCCTTTTCTTTTTCTGCAATTTCTCTCTGCGCCTGCTGGTATAGCCTGGCATTTGCAGTCGCTGCGGATAGCTGCGCGGAAAGTCCTTCCAGCAGCCTAAGGTCGTCAGCATCAAACGCATTAAGCTTATAACTCATTACATGAATAACGCCAATGACTTTGCCTTCAAGTTTCATCGGCACAAGGAGCGCTGATTTCGTTCTTGCGCCTTTTTTAGGTCTTTTGCCTTTGAGTATTCCACTCTTATTGTAAAAAAAGTTGTTCAGGCTTTTTTTGAGCTCTTCTTCATAATCATTAATTATCAACGAAGTGCCGGATCTTATCACCCGGCTTTGCATTCCATAGCCTTCAGGCTCAAGCGGAAGAAGCGGAAATTGCGATATATCCAGTTTTTTATCTTCGTGCCATGATGCAATACACTCTATCATGCCGGAGCCGGTATCATATGAACTTATATGCATAGAGTCGCACAGTACATGTGTTTTGATAATGCTGTATATGCTGTCATATATATCCCGGGTATGCAATGAAGCTGAAATCTCCTGGGAAGCCTGGTAGAGCAGGTTGATCTCTGAATTCCTCTTCTTCAGGTTTTCTTCAGCCAGAAGCCTTTCGGTAACATTGTTTGCAAGGATAAGAATAGCATTTTTGCCTCGGTATAATATTGGAGTGCGGGTAATTTCTACATCTATTAAATCACCGTTTTTCTTCCTGTGTTTCCAAATCCCTGCATTCCCCGAGAAACCTCTATTTTTCGAGCGCAGCAGCTTGTTCCGGAAATGCATGTAGTTTTTTACTTCCTGCTTTGGACGTATATCCAGCAGGGTCATTTTCAAAAATTCATCCCGTGAATAACCATAATGTTCTATTGCAGCTTCATTAACATCTATAAATTTCAGAGTTTCAAAATCAAACAGCCACATTGGCTGCGGGTTACCATAAAAAAGCAGTTTATACTGCTCTTCGGACTTCTTCATGTTATCTTCCGCATTCTTTCGGGCGGTTATATCAAGCAGGTAACCCTGAACGCTCATCAGTCTGCCGTCGGTATCATATTTACCGATAATATTTTCTAGGACGGTAACTCTATTTCCGTTCCTAGTGGTTATCGCGCGTTCGTGAACGGGAATCCTTTCTCCTTTTTTCAGCAGTGAAACAAACCCTGTGTTTGAAAAATCACTTGAAAAGATCCTGAAAGTTCGTGAACGGAGTGCAGCGGCCCTGCTTTCAAATCCGGCAAGCTTCGCAAAAGCATCATTACATAATATAAGCTTACCGTGTGTATCGGCAACATAGTTGCCGGTTAAATCTTCTTCAAAAAGCTGCCTGTATTGTTCTTCTCTCTCGCTTAAGGCAAGCTCTGCAAGCTTTCTCTCGGTAGTATTTATATGCATTACCACCGCGCCCTTGTTCTTTTTCCGGTCTATCGGGGTAACAATTAGCCTGAACCACCTTCTTTCAGTAGAGGAGTGGCACGGGTATTCGGTCTGGAATTCTTTTAGCTTTCCCTTTAGTACTTTTTGTATGTTGGAGGCAATAAAATTGGCGTTTTCGGAACACTCACCTTTTGATTCCTTTGTGATCTTTATGTAATTTGCTCCGATCCCATAACTCTGCAGCGGAGGAAACTCATTATTATTTGCAAACTGGCGCCAGGATTCATTAACAGTAACGATCATTCCGTTTTTATCGAGCATAGCAATATGTGCCGGCAATGCATTCTGTATTGATGTCAGCAGGTTCATATAGCCCTTCTGAAGATCAAAGCTTTCCAGCAGCTCTTCCTGTGCATGTTTTCTGAATGTAATATCAGAAATGTTCCCGATAAAACACTCCGGCTTACCGTTTGAAAAAACTACAGTATGGTTATCTGCCAGCCATTTATATTCGCCCGAAGGTACTTTTATCCTGTACTCAATGTAAAGGTTTTTTTTCTTTCTGCCCCTCAGGTGAAAAAGCGTGTTTACATGCTTGGCAACTCTGCTTTTGTCATCCGGATGCAGAAGCGGCGAGAGAACGCCGAGGCGTTTTTTTACAAATACCTCCGGTTTGATACCCAGTATTTCTGCAGATGACGGGCTAACATACTCATAGCCCTCATGTTTCAGATTGAACTTATATATTACATCGCGTGAATTTTCGAGCAGGTGCTTGTAAGTTGAACCTGATGCTTCCACTATATCGGTGAGTCTATTTTTTCTGACCGTTGGATGCAAATTAGATTTAACCCTTTTTTTTGGGGAAACAGCCGTTGTCA
>JACSRQ010000057.1 GCA_014879675.1 Ignavibacteria bacterium | reverse complement strand
GGGTTCTGACTCCCTAAATTCAACTGCTGCTGCCAGCTTGCGCCGCCATTTGATGTGCGGAATACGCCGCCTACTAAGCCATCACTATCTGTAATCCATATTGTATCTTCATTTATTACATACATATTTTCAGGAAATATTCCGGATGTGTTAACTAAATTCCAGTTTACTCCTCCATTCGTTGTTTTTCTTAAAAAGTTGCCGCATACAAATCCTGTACTTAAATTCAAAAATTTAACTCTATTAAATCCTCCTATGGAATTTGTTGGCCCTGTAAACACCCTATTCCAGCTATCTCCACTGTTGGTCGTTTTAAGAATATATGCTGTATCATTTGCCGTGTATGGTGTTACAGCAAATCCTATCAGACTATCAACAAATGTAATATCTGAAATTGGTCTGTTATTAATTGCAGGTAAAAACTGTTGGTACCAATTGCCCGCCATGCGGTCACTGAAATTAAAACCGATTATGAAAAATAATATGGCAAGGTAAAATATGGCAGTGCTTAGTGTATTAAGTGCGGAGTGTGTAGAGTATGTAGAGTGGCCGGAGCCTACCGAATCAGTAGAGTGTGTGGAGTCAACGGTGTATTTTTTATCTTCAGGGTACATAACTGTGTATTTAATTAGACTAAATTAAGGAATTATCTCGAGAATTTGCATTGTATTATTTAAGCAGGTACCCGCAAACTGCAGCGGCAGCCGGCTCCTCAAAATATGCTGATGTAAAAGGATAGCTTTCAAAAAGTATCTGTTTAAAGCCGGCGGAATCTATATAAAACCTTTTTATATGCTCCGCGTTCATTACCGTTGCCCTGTCACTCCAGTCAACATGAGTACTGTATAAATGCGTAAGGTCTGTCATTATATCAACATTTGCTCCCATTGACTGCAGCTTTTTATTTACATAAGCAATGCAGGGCAGGTTATTGAATTCTATTGTTTCTATGTAAAACTTTAGCGGTGAAGTGTTATAATTTGCAAGCGATGCTTCCCATTGGAGCAAACTCTCAATTCCTGGTAAAATGTGTCAAAAGGTTCTACACTAATGAAATTATGGGACTGAATACTCTACCTGACAAAACTGTATTATAGATGTTGGATCACAGGTAATTGAAGCCTATGAAGGCCCTAAAACTAAATGAATAGCTGATATTTAACTTTATTTATCAGCAGGAATAATTTTATACAGTTTTCCTTCACCGGGATTATACCAGCCAAGGTCGATCAATGCAATTGAACCGCCTTCGAATACACCTGCAACAGATTCGTCCAGAGCATTCACAACTTTCCATTTGGTAGAACCCTGAAAATATGCTGGACCGGCATCAACTACAACACTTATGTATCTTCTGCCATCATTAAAATTCGCTTGAATGGGAGAACATCTCCTGTTAGTGATCATGAAGTAAGCAGCAGGTGTTTCATCGCTGCTCCTGAATACAGAAACTTGTGTATAGCTTGAAGAGTCGTGTTCAGCCACAGGCGATAAAATTCCCGGTTTATCCTTAAAGGTTAAGTGAGTTGTTATTTTCTTCAAAAATGTATTGTTGATTAGCTTCGCCCTGTCTTCTTCAATGTAATATGAATAAGAACGGGTATATTTGTTATCAAAACTCATAAATTCCGGGCCTATTTTTTTGACGCGCTGTAATATTTCCTTCAGCTTATTCCATTTAGGTTCTCCGTAAGCATTTAAATAACGCGGAGTACCTGAATAATCTTCACAAAAACCCCTGCCGTAAAAATTGCCCTGATCAATATTGCCAAATCCATTCCAGTAAAAATACATCAATCCCTTTGCTCCGTAAGATAGGGCAAGGTTTGCCATTAATTCAAGCTCTTCATTAGTCGGCTCGCGCCTTACTTCAAAAGGGGGTTTCCACCATAAGTGCGCCTGCGGTATATTGATCCAATTGATACCTGTTTTTTGTGATATTTCAGAGGCAAGTTTTAAAGTCCACCTGAAATAACCGGGGTCACGCCATTGTGCTTCACTTGAGCTGCCTCCCGAAGAGGGTGGATTTGGGTACACACTATAATCAAGCTGATCCTGAAGCCAGTTATCGTATTCTTCCGGCTCAACAGGATATGCTATTATACCGGGCCCGGAAATTATTGGCAAGGTGTTGGGTATCTTACTGAAATTGCTATCAAGAGGAAATCTTTCAGAACCGGTCAGAGGATAAGTTTCAATAAGGAACTCTGTAATTCCAACCGGAAAAATATAGTTCTTAATTATATTATCGGCATCAAAGTGAGTACTGGTTGACCACTTGCCATGTATAGCCAATGACCATGGAATGTGTGCAGTATAATATGCCCAGAAAAAATCGGTTATGATATCTGTGTTACTGTTAATTGTCTTTAGCTTGTCGTTTACATATTTGATACAGGGAATATTATTAAATTTAAACAGCTCAATATAAAACTTAACTGCTGAACTATTAAATTTTGCTAATTGACTCTCTTCTTCAATCCACTTATCTCTTCTACCTCTAAAGAGTTCATCAGCGGCAGTGTTATCAACTCTAATATAATCCACCCGGAAATTACAGTTACCATACCAATATAGCTGGATATCCGCTTTGCAAACGTTAGGAATTACAGCATCTGTTGTATCATTCCCTCTTGATGACCATGGACCCGAATCTCCCCACGCTCCTGAAATAAAAAGTGAATCATCACCCTCGTAATACCTAAATTCTTCTATATACTTGCCATCGTATACATTATCTATCAAAAAATTCTTTGCTTTAAGAATTACATTTTTAATTACCTCTCCTCTATCATTTACTATACTAAGACTGCAAACAGGGACATTTCTGTTTGCCGGATTGTTCACAAATGCAGGGTCCAGCCTTATCCTGGGTTTAACAATCCAGCCACATTGGCTATCATCCATCCATGCATTTTCACCCTCATTCTTGCTGCATTGCTCATTATTGGCTTTAAGCTTTCTCGCTACCCACCCGGCTTTGTCTCTCCCTGCGATACATTGTACTACCTTTACTCCTTCGTCGGTTATGTCGCTGCCAGTATAATGTGCTCCAAAAGAATAGAACCACAAATTATCATCTGTTTCGATATCTCTTTCACATTGATAATCACTTCTCTGCCCATAGCAAAGCCATTCTATTTTTGGCCTTTGAAGCCAGCTTTTAAAACCGTTTTCTTGATTGGAAGTTAACTGTCTTTCAATATCTGATTTATAAACATCAGAAGAAACATTAATAAGGTCACCAAAAGAGAGTCCCCTCGGAAGGTGTTTTCCGTCTATGACTGAGTCTCCGGTATATCTATGCCAAAGGTTCATATTCATGGAATCCCTGAGCAAATGATAATCGGAGTAATAATTATCCATTGCGCCAATCAAAAATTCAGTTCTGTCTGATGTTTCATTATCGTAAATGGTACCCGATTTCTTTTCTGACTTTTCGTGGATATAAAAACTACTGATTAATGGCAAAACACAAAACGTGATTATCAAATATGGGACAATTCGAAACTGGCCTATTGCAAATGAAGTTTTTTCCATACTTTAATTCGAAATAAAATAAACACAAATTTTTCAAAACATAAAGGGATTTTATCTTCTTTTCAAGTTAAATCATTTTATTATAAATAAAAAGAGGCGGCCTATGTTCAGACCGCCCCCGTGTATCAAACTATATAATTTTTCTAAAACTGATTTCTCAATAATGATCGGTTGATTCCCAAACGATCTTGTTCTTCATGTTCATGAATACCTTCAGCGCGCGGAACGTTGCGAAGAAGTTTATCAGGTTATCGAAGTTCAGCCTGATAAGACTAAAGAACGCGTACTTGAGGCCGTACCAGCTATAGGTGAAGATGAACCGGTGTACAAGCCTCCAGACCATGAAGAAGAAACATGCCCACAGGAAGAACCACAATGCCGTGTTCTGTTCAACCGCGGACTCGAATACTTTTATTCCCAAACCAAATCCCAGCATGTAAAGCAGGAATAGCGCGAACACAAGATTGCTGAGCAGTACCATAAAATTACTGAAAATGGTTTTCCTGTCACGCATGAGGAAATACTTTGTTTTCAGGTTACCTGCCCATTTGTGCATCTTCCAGTTCTGGAAGCAAATACCCGCTGTCCACCGTGAGCGCTGCCTTACAGCCGCCCAGAAAGTATTCGGGAAGTATTCGCCGGTTGCTACACGTGAGTTTGGATTATTTTTATCTATCAGTAAATTAATGTAGGCTGTTTTATAGCCCATCTTAAAGAGCCTTAAGCCAAGCTCGTAATCTTCAGTTAAATTCGCTTCGTTAAATACCTGCGGATAATGCGCGTCGAGATTCATAAATATTTCCCTGCGGAAGCTCATGCCTGTGCCCGCAAACGGTATAAATACTTTTAGCGCCTGCCTTACGATAAGATCTTTTGAGTGCACTTCGGCAAACGCGTCACAGTAGGTTCTGTGAATGAATTTACCCCTGTCATCCTTTATAGGTACAACAGGTATCTGCACAGCATCAACACCCTGGTGCATTATCAGGTAGTTATCGATCTTTAATGTTAACGGATGTATAAAATCCTCGCTATCGTGAATAGAGATAATATCGAAATTTTTGCCGTTATCATTTTCAAATCTTTTTATTGATGCGTAAACATTATTGAGGTTATCGGCCTTTGTTGTGGGGCCGTCATGTGAGTTCACACAGATAACAACCTTGTTGTTCTTCTGCGCGATACGTTTTACAACCTCAAGAGTTTTTGTATCATTGGGGTATATACCCACAAAGATCGTGAAGTTATTATACCTCATTTTGCTTAAGGCATAAGTTAAGGTTCTGCCAATCACCTTATACTCGCGCCATGCGCAGATAACAAGAGCTATCGAGTTTTCACTTGCTGCCAGCACGTCGTCAACGTTAGGCAGGCTCCTGTTATACTTCCAGCGGTTGAACCAGTAAAGCAGGTCAACCATTACATCGTCAATTCCGCTTATTATCAGCAGGATTGAACAGATCCAAAGTAACACTGTGAAAACTTCTTGCATATAATTTTATTTATACTTTATAAATTTTTTAAAACTTAACGAAACGTGGCTGCTCTTTTGATCAGTTGTTGCTGCTTAAATCTCTTTCCAGATGTTGAATACGAATCCTGCTTTGATCTGGAATGAATTTTTCCTGTCTCCGAAGAAATAGACTTTATATGTTGGTTCAATGAATATCACAGGGAAATCCATAACATTAGGCTTGAACCTGATACCTGTACCAATTTCGAAATAATTATTATAGTCCACTTTCCTGCCGTCAAACTGCCCGGATTCAAACAGGTAATTTTCTACATATGAATACCCTTTTGTGTGGAACCTGATGACCTGCTGAAGCATTGCCTGCAGAAACGCGTTTTTGTATTTATAGTCATACATTGCAGCATAGTATATATCTATATACAAACTGGTTTTGGAAGTCTTATCGGCTTTAAGTTTTGCATCGCCGAACCTGTTAAAGTAAACAAGCATAGGCTTGAAGTTGATCTTGTTTGAATCAAGGTCTATCTGCCTTGTGTAACCGATCCTTCCTTCAAAGAACAGATTTTTCATCAGGTAATATCTCATGAAAAAACCTATCTCAATAAACCTGTCGTTATAGATCAGTGCTTTTGTTGATCTTGAATCTGCATATACATCGAGGTACGGTCCTAAAAAGAAGTTGGGGCCAAATCCGAAATGCACATGCCCGATAAGGTTTGCAATATAGTTTTCCTGGAAAGAATCGTAAAAGTTGTGAAAGTATATATCAAGATACTTCTTGGATTTAGAAGTTTTTTGTTTTAGCCTGAAAGAGTTGGTAAAGTTGAGATCAGTTGAAACATCCGTATTGCCGGAACTGAGTCTTGATGCTTCAGTATTTGAACTAAACCCTATTCCCTTGTTTTCCTTATCCTTGAGCTTTAAGGAAACATCAATGTTTTCAATATCAACACTTTGAGAATTACGGTAGGAATATCTCTCACTGCCGGCAATTCCCTGCGAAAAGCTGATAGTTGAAAATACGGCAAAAATAAGAAAAATTGGGAGTAATCTCTTTAACATTTTTTTTGTGAATGATTGAAAAATAGCTGCTTATTTAAAGTGTTACTTTATTATCAAGCCTTTACTGCCTAATAATATTTTGCTTATACCCCCTATTACAATAATAATCAATTTTTTCCTAAAATCAAACTGCACTTTCATTTGGGGTACGCTAAATTAGCGTGTTCAGTTAGTGTTCTCAATACCAGTAAAACGGTATATCTGCCGAAAATCGCTAACTATCTGCGTGTGTTTTTGGTAAGAATTGCTAAAACACACAAAAAATCATATTTTTGTAGATGTCATTTAATATTCTTGCTATCGAATCTTCATGCGATGAAACATCTGCTGCTATATTGGATAGCGGGAAAGTACTTTCAAATGTCATATCATCGCAGTACTTTCACAAGGAGTACGGGGGCATCGTACCTGAGCTTGCATCCAGGGCACATGTTACCACAATTGAGAAGATAACGAAGGAAGCATTTAAACTGGCCGGTATCAGCATAAATGAAATTAACCTTGCTGCTGCCTCACAGGGTCCCGGCTTGATAGGTTCGCTTCTAATTGGCCTTAACTTTGCGAAAGGATTCGCGGTATCAAACAACATCCCGTTTGTTGGGATAGATCACATCGAGTCACACCTGTACTCATCATTTATCGGCAGCGAAGATATTGAATTCCCTTTTATTGCGCTGGTGGTTTCGGGCGGGCATACAATTCTTTTTTTAGCTGAAAGTGAAACCCGTTACAAGGTATTGGGCACAACACAAGATGATGCGGCAGGCGAAGCATTTGATAAAGTTGCCAAGATGCTCGGGCTCGAGTATCCCGGGGGGCCATTGATCGATAAGTTGGCAAAAGATGGCGATAGTAACTTCCACAAGTTCCCGGTATCTAATATTAAAGGGAGTCCGTATGATTTTTCTTTCAGCGGGATAAAAACCTCAGTATTGTATTACCTGAAGAAAAATTTCCCGGCGGGAGTTTCCGGCAATGATCTGAACAATATTTCAGCATCATTCCAAAAAGCGGTAGTCAGCTCGCTGGTAAGTAAAACAATAAAAGCAGC
This sequence comes from Ignavibacteria bacterium, assembly GCA_014879675.1. GTDB lineage: Bacteria > Bacteroidota > Ignavibacteria > Tepidaquicellales > OLB5 > OLB5. The sequence goes on along the minus strand of JACSRQ010000057.1, from coordinate 11,014 downwards.
AAAAGATAATGATATCAAAAATATCTCGGTCTCAGGCGGAGTATCGGCTAATTCAGCACTTCGTCAAGAATTCCGAAAATACGAAAATGAAGGTTACCGCGTCAGTTTCCCCGATAAGATTTACTCGACTGATAACGCAGCTATGATAGGATACACAGCGTACCTGAAATACAGAAATAGTTACACGGCGATCCCGGCGGCAGCATTGCTTGAGGGCGCATATGCCAGATTTAAATACAACAGTTAATTCAAAACATCCATAGTAACTAGAAGCCGGCATTGCCTGAAAAAAAACAACATAGAGCAGTAATTGAAGTTGACCAGCAGCTGCTGAGCGATATTTCAGATCTTGTCATCAGCAAGTCTGAGACTTTGCTTAAGAATATCCTTGCCGATATTTACCCGCCTGATATAGCGCTTATAATAGATAACCTCGAAGAACAGGAAGGCCTTGAGCTGTTCAAGCTTTTGAATGATGAAAATCAGGCTGAAGTGCTGCTTGAGCTGGGCGAATACCAGAAAGAATTCATCCTTGACCGTCTTTCCACTGTCGAGATCAGCGAGATCGTTGGCGAGATGGATTCTGATGACGCTACGGATATTATCGGCGATCTTGAAGATGACAAAGCCGAAGATGTGCTGGAGCAGATGGAAGCGGAAGACTCCAGTGAAGTCAAGGAACTGCTTAACTACCCCGAAGATTCTGCCGGCGGTATCATGCAGAAGGAGTATGTTACTGTTAAGGCGGCCGATTCCATTAACCGTGCGGTTGAAATTATCCGGGAAGAGGCGCCGGATAACGAGCACCTGTACCATGTTTGGGTAACTGATGATTCAGGCAGGCTGCACGGAATTGTTTCTCTCAAAAAAATAATCGTTGCACTTAATACACCCTCTGTTATCATGGCAGATATTATGTCAACTGAGGTAATATCCGTTACTGTTGATACCGATAGAGAAGAAGTAGCCTCTATAATGAGGAAGTATGACCTTGTTTCCATACCTGTAGTAGATGAACAACAAAGAGTTGCAGGTAAAATTTCATTCGATGATATTGCCGAGATCATGGAAGAAGAGTTCACCGAAGATGTAGCGAAGATCGTGGGTTCTGATGCAGAAGAGCTTGCAAGCAAATCGCCATTCCAGGTTGCATGGCTCAGGCTGCCATGGGTTCTGATAACTCTCGGCATTCAGTTCCTCGCCGGCGTTGTAATAAATTACTATGATGAAACACTCGCGAAAGTTCTGCTTCTAACATCATTCATGCCCATCATCTCAGCGATCTCGGGCAACACGGGTTTGCAGGCATCGGCAATGACGGTGCGTGCCCTGGCTACAGGGGGAATTTCGCTTAACCGCTGGGCAGAGCCGGTAAAACGTTCATTACAGATCAGTGTTATTATAGGCTCAATATGCGGTTTGATCATCGGGCTTATCGGCGCATTCTGGTATGGCAAGGCAATTTTCGGGATCGTGGTAGGGATCTCAATGTTAATTTCAATTAACATTTCGGCGTTTGTTGGCACCACAACTCCCCTGCTTTCGAAAAGAATGGGATTCGATCCTGCGATAACGGTCGGCCCGTTCGAAACGGCTTTCCAGGATGTTGTGGGTATCACAGTTTTTTTAACCCTTTCAACCTTTGCTTTGAAATGGCTGCTCTAAAATTTTGATATAAGCTTAATCACACAACCATCAAAAAAAGTATATTCAAATACCTGATACCCGCAGATGTAGTAACGCAGGTAATGTTGCTAATACTCACGGCCGTATTTGCTTACCATAACAGCGTTATAAGCTATTGGTATGTTTTTTGCGCGGTAAATTTGATCCTTGTGTGGGCTATATGGCGGCTTGCAGATCTGTACGGCAGGAAAACCGAATCAGTTAAGGATGAGGACATCAAGAACAGCTCGCCACTTAAGATTCTGCGTTATTGGTATGGTGTGGCTGCAATTCTGTATATCTTCAAGCAGGTGTATATAATAGTGTATTCGCTTAAGCCCATGGATTGGGACAGCGTTTTTATGCGGATGGACTTCGGCTTATTCGGACTGAATCCGACCCAGTGGTCATACCAGTTCGCGAATCCATCCCTTACAGAATTCCTGCAAATAATCTACCTGTACTACTATCCCATGATAGCCGTTTTCGGATTGGAACTATACTTATGGCACAGGTATAAAGAGTTTAAATATACCATATTCATTCTGTTCTTCAGCTTTTTTGTAAGCTATATACTATATCTTTTTTTTCCTGCAAACGGGCCGCGGTTTCACCTGCACGATTTTTACTCAATAAACACAGAGTTACCGGGAATATTTTTGACTGAGCATTTAAGGGATTTCATTAATTTTGGTGAATCAATTCCGCCGGGGGTTACAAATCCGCAGGATTATGTACAGCGCGATGCAATGCCAAGTCTGCATACCATCACGGCCTTTTTGATCATGTATTTATCCGCTAAGTTCAGGTCGAAGTCATTTTACTTCTACCTGCCTTATTTTTTCTGCATGGTAGCCGCAACTATTTATTTGAGATATCACTACGTGGTGGATATAATGGGGGGATTGATAATCTGCGCCTTCACAATAATGGTAGGCATGATAGTTTACCGGAACAAGGATATCCTTACCTCTAAAAGTACCTGAATACTATTTTTTGAGCAACAAGTCCCGGAACTAATGGTTTTGTTCGTTTAACTACTCCGCTTGTCCCGTCAATTATAACCAAAAATCCGTTACTGTGCCACAATCCCAAATACAGTTCATTTGTGCTTGATTCATAAGCAATAGTCTGTATATTTTCTGCTGAGGCAGCAGTGTATATTTTATTAAAGCTAAAAGTACCTGAATTAGCGGCTGCAAGCCATACTTCATTCCCGCCAACGACCGAATAAAAGCTATTCTGAGTTTTGAATTCAAGTACATTAATCCCAACTAAGGCTGTGGGCACTGCAAATGAATCTGTTGTAGCAAGTAATTCCGGATCTACCCTGTATATGTTTTTGTTATTGTTTGTCGATATAAAAATCCCGTTCACGTTGTAGATCGCGCTCACAGGTACAGCAGGAAAGAACTGCTTTGTTACTCCGTAGTTAGTTTCGTTCACAAATGCGGCCGAAGGTTCGTTATTCAGGGCAGATCTTGTCACAATATATTTGTTGAAAGCGTACAATACATTTGCCGGATTACTGCCAACTTCTACCGTATCCTTAATAATATTAAAATCCATATCAAGCACCGTAATATTCGTGCTGCCTGAATTCCCAACAACAATTCTGTTGTTGTTTATTGCAAAACCATTAGGGGCAATCCCGAAATATAATGAGTCTTCTATACCATTAGTTATAGGGTCAATTTTATAAATTGTACCGTTACTCCCTGGGACGCCGCTGGATGTTATGTATATTTTTCCATCTGAATTCAACTTCATATCACCCGGGTTGCCCTGTAATGTCTTCCCGGGATTATATGTTCTGTATACATTATCAGTAACCGAATCCCTGGCAGCATCATAAAATGCATAATCAGTAAATGCAGGCGCACCATAAAGTATGTATGCCCCCGCCAATGGATTACCGGCTGAATTATTTACCGTCGGTCCCTCTGAATCACTACAAGCAATTAAGATAACTGTGAAGCACAGCATCAGGCTTGGTAAAATCGATTTTTTTATGAAGTATTTCATCTTAAGGTGTGTCAGATTTTTCAAGTAGGATTAATATTTACGTATTACTTTTTTGCCTTCTCACGCTTCCCGTTTGACATTTCACGTATGACGTTTCACGTTTGACGCCTGACTTCCGCTTTCTGGAAGTTTTCACGCCTGACTTCCGCTTTCTGGAAGTTTTGACATTTGGATTTTGACATTTGGCATTAGTACTCTATTCCTTTTCTTGCCTGAATGCCTTTATCAAAATAGTGTTTCACTTTCCTGTTCTCGGTAATGAGGTCGATTCGTTCTTCCAAACCCTCGAACAATTTATGCCCGGTTAGAATTAGCTCGAACCTGCGGTTCTTATCATACAGATCAAGTATTTCGAAAACATCCTTTTCTTCTATCAGGTGGTAATTTGCAGCGGCAATAAACTCGTCCAGTACCAATATATCCTGCTTCCCGTTTTGGATAAGATCACTTACTATTCCCAAAGCCCTTTTTGCTTCTTCAAAATCCTCTTCTGCATTTTTGAAGCGGAAAGTGCCGTCTTCGTTCATGCGCTCGCAGCCGCTGGAGTGAATTTCAACCGGGTAGCCAAGCTCTTTAAGCTTGAAGAAGATACGCCTTTCGAAATAATGTTCTTTTTCCTGGTCCTGCCCTTTATCAAACTCCACTATTGCGACACTCATCCCCGCGCCAAGTGCCCGGAAAGCGAGTCCCATAGCAGCAGTAGTTTTGCCTTTACCGTATCCGTAATATAAATGTGACTGGTGTTTTGCTTCGTCGGGTAGTTTGCTGTACTCTTCAAGAACTTTCTGAACTTTCTCGCGGTATTTTTTGCCGCCGGCCTTTTTTGCATCTTCCATAGATACCTTTTTACCGCCGGATTTTTTATCACTGCTCATAGCCTTGACCTACTTATCTATTGTAAAATCTATTTCCAGCCTCTTTCCGCCGAGATCAAGCTGGCGGTATGTAACCTTTGCAAGGTCAAGCATTTTTTTCGATGCCTTTACGCTGTCGGTATCTTTGTACTTATCCGAAAGATATATTATCTCTTTCACGCCGGATTGAATTATCAGCTTTGTGCATTCATTACATGGAAAAAGCGCTACATAGATCCTTGAGCCATGCAGATCTTTGGTTGAATTCAGTATAGCATTCGCTTCGGCATGAACCACATAGGGATACTTAGTTTCATTGGAATCCTCCGAAGTTTTGCCCCAGGGCAGCTGGTCATCATCACAGCCAATTGGGAATCCGTTGTAGCCAATACCCACAATTTTGTTGTATTGGTTCACAATGCATGCGCCAACCTGTGTGCTGGGATCCTTGCTCCGCTTTGCCGATAGCAATGCGATCCCCATAAAATACTCATCCCACGAAATGTAATCTTGTCTTTTCATTTTTTCTGAATAGTAGCACAGACATTCTTGTCTGTGTTAATTAATCAAGCATACTTCTTCAATTCTTCATTCATCTCTTCAAGCGTCCCGTCATCTTTTTTCATTCCCGCGCCATGCCTGCGGCAGGCAGGAAGGCGGGAATCTCTATCTTTAATCAAGCATACTTCTTCAATTCTGCATTCATTTCCTCAAGAGTCCCATCGTTGATCACTGTATAGTCTGTATACGCTATCGGTCCGCCCTTATCAAGCTTCTCAATCTCACTAATATCCCTGCTCTTTGATTCATCATTCGTCAGCGGACGGAAGGGCCTCTTCAGCAGCCTTTCATACCTCAAAGCCTTGGTGGTATATATTGTCAGAAGCTTAAATGCCTCGCCGAACTTTTCCTTCAGTATTTTGAACTCTTCCCACGAATAAAGGCTTTCGATAACTACGTTATCTTCCTTCAAATACTCTTCGATAAGTGGCAGGCTTTTTACAGCCATTGCGCCCATACCGAACTCTTTCCTCAGATTCTCGCGGGTTGCCCGTTCGTTGGCTTCATTCACTTCAAGCTCAAGCGTTTTCATTTCATTCATCACAACTTCGCCGAAATAAACGCGCTTGAAGCCCTTATCAACAAAGAACTTCACGGCTTCGCTTTTCCCTGATCCGCACATACCAACAACGGCAATAATCTTATTCACTAAACACCTCGTTTTGAAGGAAGGAACATTATTCAATTACAGGTTCAAATTCTGTTTCACCCGTTTTAAGCATCTTTTCAACATAGGGCAGACATAGCTTGCAGTTAACACCAAATGTAACATACTCTCTAAGCTTATCCGGATTACTGATACTGTGTTTATCAGCGATCTTTTTCATTTCCGAAAATAATATATCCGAACAAACACATTTAATGACCATTTGCGCCCGTCTTATAACTTCCTCAAAAAAACCGGGCAAAAATCGTAACCGTTTGGCCAGGTCACAGAGCCATTATCTAAATATACTCTGTTGAAGAAATTAATATCTCTTAGTTCAGTAGAAATACCGCCATCAATAAATGGCTTTATATCAATGGTTTTCACCACCCCATCGTCAAACTGAATCCTGATCGAATAGTCTTCAATTGGTTCTACTTTCACAATGTCATGTATGATTGATCTCTCAATTGTATTCATACTAGTGGGTCTATTTTGTTCAAGATCTTCTTTTCCCTTGCCAAATTCCAATCAGCAATCAATTCATCCCTGTGTTCGGTAGCCCATTCAAGCACCAAAGAATATACTCTACGTGGTAGCTTTCCTTCTTTAATTTCAAGGGTCTCAATCAGGATCTCAGCCTTATGATCATTGTATTCTGCATGAAAATGCGGTGGAGCATGTTCATTGTAGAACATCTTTATAATTATACCAAGAAATCTGCTTATTTCGGGCAACTTATATTAACTCCTTTTCAGCTCTTTCATACGCCAGTATCGGGGCGAGCCATCTTTCGATCTCTTCTACGGGCATATTCTTACGGCGGGCATAATCTTCAACCTGGTCGCGGTTAATTTTGCCCACATTGAAATACCTGGATTCAGGATGCGAGAAATACAATCCGCTCACCGCTGATGCGGGATACATAGCAAATGATTCTGTAAGCTTAATACCGGTATTCTCCTCAGCCTCCAGCAGATCAAATATCACCTGCTTCTCGGTGTGGTCTGGCTGCGCTGGATAACCCGGTGCAGGCCTTATGCCGTCATACTTCTCTGCTATCAGGTCTTCGGCGCTTAAGCTCTCATCTTTAGCGTAGCCCCATAGCTCTTTCCGCACCATTTCATGCATCAGCTCGGCAAATGCCTCGGCAAGCCTATCGGCTAGCGCTTTGGTCATTATGCTGTTATAGTCATCATGTTCCTTATGGAATTTTTCAAGCAGTGTTTCGATACCGATTCCCGTAGTCACTGCAAAACATCCAACATAATCTTTTAAACCGCTATCTTCCGGCGCGATCAGATCCGAGAGTGCATAATACGGCTCCTGGTTCGTCTTTTCTGCCTGCTGCCTGATGGTATGCAAAGTTGCAATAGTCTCTTTGCGTTTATCGTTTGTGTAAAGATTTATATCATCACCTTCAGAGTTAGCCGGATAAAATCCAACCACTGCATTTGCTTTAAGCCATTTGTTTGAAATAATTTCATCAAGCAAACGGTTAGCATCGTCAAACAGTTTTTTTGATTCGCTTCCGTAATTCGCGTCATCAAATATCTTAGGATACTTGCCTTTCATTTCCCATGTCTGGAAAAACGGTGTCCAGTCGATCCTTTTCCTTATCTTCTCCATTGGGAAATCTTCAAAAACTTTATTCCCTGTGAAGCTTGGCTTGGTGATCTTTGTACTTTTCCAATCGATCTTCAATCCCCTGCTGCGCGCTTCATCAATGGTAAGGAATTTTTTATTATCCTTCCTGCCTTTGTGCGAAATACGCATTCTCTCATATTCCTGCTTAACGGAACCGATAAATCCATCACGATTATCTTTGTTCATCAGGCTTCCGGCAACAGTTACGCTGCGGGAGGCATCCAGCACATGGACTGTGGGATTGGAGTAATTCGGCGCTATCTTTACCGCTGCGTGTATTTTAGATGTAGTTGCCCCTCCGATAAGCAGCGGCACTTTGAATCCCTGCCGCTCCATTTCCTTAGCAACGTGAACCATCTCGTCAAGTGATGGAGTAATGAGTCCGCTTAATCCTATTATATCAACATTCTTTTCTTTTGCAATCTGCAGTATCTTATCAGCAGGCACCATCACACCAAGATCGATAACTTCGTAGTTATTGCATCCAAGCACAACGCCTACGATATTTTTACCTATATCATGCACATCACCCTTAACGGTTGCAAGCAGTATCCTGCCGTTAATACTTGAAGCACCTTCAGCCTTCGCGGCTTCGATGTACGGTGTTAGGTATGCAACGGATTTTTTCATAACCCTGGCGCTTTTAACAACCTGCGGAAGGAACATCTTTCCCGCGCCGAAGAGATCGCCTACAACATTCATACCGTCCATTAAAGGACCTTCAATAACATCAAGCGGCTGCGGGTATTTTTGGCGCGCTTCTTCGGTATCAACATCAATAAACTCTACAATACCTTTTATCAATGCGTGTTTAAGCCGTTCCTCAACAGGGGCATCACGCCATTTATTATCATGCTCAATAACCTTACCTTTTGTTTTTATGGTATCGGCAAACTGTACCAGTCTTTCGGTAGCATCATCACGCCTGTTGAGCAGTACATCTTCAACCAGCTCAAGCAGGTCTTTAGGTATCTCATCATATACTTCGATCATTCCCGCGTTGACAATACCCATATCCATTCCCGCTTTAATAGCATGATACAGAAAAGCGGAGTGCATTGCTTCCCTTACAACATTATTGCCACGGAACGAGAACGAAATATTGCTCACGCCGCCGCTTACTTTTGCCAGCGGCAGATTCTCTTTTATCCACTTTGTTGCATTGATGTAATCAACGGCATAATTATTATGCTCATCTATACCTGTTGCAACGGTTAATATATTCGGATCAAAAATTATATCCTGCGGCGGGAATCCAACTTTTTTTGTTAATATGTCATAACATCTTTGGCATATTTCAATTCTTCTTTCATAACTATCCGCCTGGCCTTTCTCATCGAATGCCATAACTATTACCGCTGCGCCGTAAAGTTTAACCTTGCGGGCATGCTCTATGAATTTCTCTTCGCCCTCTTTTAAGCTGATTGAGTTTACAATGCCTTTTCCCTGCAGGCATTTCAGCCCCGCTTCGATGATCTCCCATTTGGATGAATCAAGCATTACAGGTACTCTTGCTATATCGGGCTCAACGGCAGTCAGCTTAAGGAATTTCTCCATAGCTGCAACGCCGTCAATCATACCTTCATCCATATTAATATCTATAACCTGCGCACCGCTCTCGACCTGCTGCAATGCAACGCTTAACGCCTCTTCATAATTCTCGTCTCTTATAAGCTTGGCAAACTTTACCGAGCCTGTGATATTTGTACGTTCACCGATATTTACAAAATTGGTTTGCGGTGTAACGTTCAGCGGCTCAAGTCCACTTAGCCTAAGATACGGCTTTACTTCAGGCAGGTTTCTCGGGGGAATATCTTTTACAAACTCTGCTATTTTAGCTATATGATCGGGTGTTGTACCACAGCAACCGCCAACAAGGTTCAGGAAACCGCTTTCGCCAAACTCTTTTAAGTAAGCAGCAGTTTCTTCGGGCAGCTCATCGTAACCGCCGAAAGCATTCGGCAGACCCGCATTGGGATAGCAGCTAATATACATATTCGCTTTTTCAGAAAGCTCTTCGATGTATGGACGCATTTCTTTCGCGCCAAGAGAACAGTTAAGTCCGATGCTGAAAATTCCTGCATGCGCAACCGAATTCAGGAATGCTTCGACTGTTTGCCCTGAAAGCGTTCTTCCGCTCATATCCACAATAGTGCACGAAACCATGATAGGAAGTCTTTTTCCGATTTGGTCAAACAGCTCGTTAATGGCAAACAGCGCGGATTTGCAGTTAAGTGTATCGAAAACCGTTTCCACAAGCAGCAGGTCAACGCCGCCATCTATCAGCCCTTTTACGGCTTCCTGGTATGACTCTTTGATCTGCTCAAAAGTTACTGCCCTGTAGCCGGGATCATTTACATCGGGAGACATTGAAAGGGTTTTGTTCATTGGCCCAATTGCGCCCGCAACCCAGCGGGGTTTATCGGGAGTTAATGCCGAAAACTTATCCGCGGCCTGTTTTGCAAGGCGCGCGGATTCAAAATTCATTTCGTAAACAAATTCCTGTGTGTTGTAATCTGCCTGGGATATTGAAGAGGAATTAAAAGTATTTGTTCCAACTATATCGCTGCCTGCTGCAAGGTATTGCTCATATATTTCAGAAATTATCGCAGGCTGGGTTAAGTTCAGAATATCATTATTACCTTTCAGATCATTCGGGAAATCCCTGAACCGCTCACCGCGGAAGCCCGCTTCATCAAGGTTTTTTTTCTGGATCATAGTGCCGCGGGGGCCATCCAGCATGATTATTCTTTTGCTCAGCTCATCTTTTAATCGCTCTATCATTTATAGTAGTTTATTTCCTGATCTTTGCTTCCTGTACTTTTACAGATGTGCCAGCCAGCCTGGTCACCGCTTCGTAAATTCCGAATAATGCTGCGGAATAGAACAGGTCGCCGCCAAGTGAATTACGGAAAAACGGGATAGCCATTGTGTAGCACTGTACAAGTCCGCTAAAGCTCATTTCATACATCATTCCGCTTATCCACACACCGAAGTTTGTAATTAAAAAGAAGAGTACAGATGCAACCAGAGTCGATCCGAAAATATATCCGGTTTTGCCTGCGCCGCTTTTGTTTTCAACTCTTTTCTTCAGCCAGAGTCCGATTAGTGCAACAACTGCAAATGAACCGTAAACCCATTCAATCCCTGCATAAAAGCCTATGAACAGATCGCTTAGCAGCATCGCTGTAATTGGCAATATGAATGCGTACTTTTTATCCATGTACACGGCAGCAAAAAGAGCAATAGCCGCAATCGGCGCAAAGTTCATGGGATGCGGAATGAGTCTTGAAAAAGCAGCAAACAGTATAAGAACTGCTGCTATGATAAAGTTTGTCATTTTAGAGTTATTCATGTAATGATATTCTCCTGAATTTAATATTTTATGTTAAGTTCTATTTTGAAATTTCTAAGCGGCATCGGATAGCCCGGTAAGACGCTGTAGTTTTCGTTAAATATATTGTTGGCTATGAATTTCAATCCAAGTTCAACATCACCCTGCTGAAATCCAAGACCGATGTTTCCATCCAGAACATCATACCGCGGAATAAATTCCGTGTTCTCAAAATTGGTATATCTCCTGGTGGAAAAATTGTAAAACAGGCTAAAAGATACA
>JACSRQ010000084.1 GCA_014879675.1 Ignavibacteria bacterium | reverse complement strand
GGGTTATAATGTTCAGGAAGCTACAAATGGAGAAGATGGAGTAAATCTTATCAAGGCTAACGATTTTGATCTTGTATTTTTAGATGAGATGATGACGGGAATGGGCGGTCTTCAAACCCTCCTTGAAATAAAGGATATCCGTCCAAGTTTACCTGTTGTAATGGTTACAAAGAATGAGACCGAAAGTCTCATGGAAGATGCAATTGGAAATAAGATCTCAGACTATCTTATCAAACCTGTAAATCCCACACAGTTATTGCTTGTATGTAAGAAAATGCTTGATTCCAAGAGGCTTAAAGGTTCTCAGGTATCAAAAGACTATATACAGGAATTCAATAAGATCTCAATGGCAATGATGGAAAGCCCTACGTGGGAAGAGTGGATAGATATTCATATGAAAATGACAGGATGGGAACTTGAGCTTGATGAGCATCCGGATCTTGGATTAAAACAGACAATACTTACACAAAAGCGAGACTGCAATACTGAATTTTCTAAATTCGTTGAAAAAAATTATTTGCATTGGGTCAATTCAAAAACTGATAAGCCAATACTTTCAAATGAAATAGTTGATAAGTTTGTAATTCCGGAACTTGACAGTGATAAGTCGGTATTCTTATTTGTTGTCGACTGCATGCGTATGGATCAATGGATGGTGATGGAAAAATATCTTTACGATTATTTTAAAATAAGTAAAGATTACCATTATTCGATCTTACCAACAGCGACACCATATAGCCGGAATGCAATTTTTTCAGGACTTTTCCCTTCAGAGATTGAGCAGCATTATCCCGAACTCTGGAAAAAGAATGATGATGATGAAAACAGTAAGAATAATTATGAAAGAGATTTTCTGATCAAGCTGCTTGAGCGAAGAAGAATAAAACTCAGAAACGAACTGAAATATACCAAGATAATGGATTCAAATTTCAGCCGCGGCATAGAAAGTAAAATCATGTCTTATACTCAAAATCACCTGAATGCAATTGTGATTAACTTTGTAGATATGATCGCGCATTCTAGAAGTGATAATGCTATTTTGAAAGAGATTGCTCCGGATGAATCAGCTTACAGATCTTTAACAGCTTCATGGTTTGAGCACTCGTCATTTTTTGGAATGCTCAGACAGCTTTCCACAAAAAAAGATGTAAAAATTATCATAACCACAGATCACGGAAGTATCAGATGTCTTCACGGTGTGAAGGCAATGGGTGACAGGGAAACATCAACAAATCTGAGATATAAATGCGGAAGGAATGTAAAATCAGATTCAAGAAATGCCATATTTGTAAGAAATCCGTTAGAGTATAAACTTCCTAAAAGGAACGGTGTTGTAAATTACATAATTGCCAAAGAGGATTTTTATTTTGTATATCCTACAGATTATCACAAATATTTAAATCAATACAACGATACATTTCAGCACGGCGGAATATCCATTGATGAAATGATATTACCGGTTGTCACATTAGATCCTAAGTAGAAACATAAGAATATATCAGTAAGGTGAATTCAAATCCCGGAAAGATCACTAAAAAATTTTCTCTTTACCTATCAGGCAGCTTGTACCTTAACTCTTTTACTCCGAAGAAATAACTTATTCCAACACTTGCGCTGAAGTATGCGAACTGTTTCCAGCCTGCGAATTGGATCGGGGTTCCTTCGGGTACTGCATCATCATTCAACCCGACGGTTGATGTTGGTGTGGATGTGGTAAGATCTTCAACCGGCTCCTCTGATTTTTTCAGCAGCAGGTTAGCATGCGTGAACCTTATGCCAAGATTTACACCAAAATTCTTTTCGAATGCATACTCAAGCCCGAGGAATGCCTGGTAACCGATCCTTACGCTGTTCTTTATCTTGATATCAACGCGGTTGTTATCGGGATTAATAAGCTCTGACTTGCCTGAAATTATGCTGATAAGCGGATTAGCGCCGACAAAATATTTCACTTTATGCGTTGGTGTGAAATTGTATTCCAGGCCAAGTCCGCCATTAAATGAATTGTAATAAACCTTTCCTTCTTCAGTATTTTTCGCGAAGATATCGCTCTGGAACCTATCGAATCCTGCAATGATATCAAACCAGAAATTTCCCTTCTTGCCAAGCGGAAGCTTGCCTATCAGGTTGAATCCATAACCATTCCTTGCGCCGTAATTTTTACCGGTGCTGAAATCATCCCTTGAGTAGCCGCCGTTATGGCTGGTAAGCTCCATCGCGCCTGTGTTATACCCGCCGTTAAAATGCAGGGTGAACTTCGGCAGTGTTCTTACAGTAACTATTCTAAGTATCCTCGACTTCTGGGTTACGATGGTATCACGTTTGATAGTGACTTCATAATCCTGGGCATGCAGAACTGCCGTCAAAAGAAGGATAAATATTATGCCTGATATTTTATATATCTTTGGGTGCATTAAGTTATTTCTTGTTCTTCATCCCGAAGTAAAAGTTGAAGCCCGCGTAAAATGAGCTGTAAACAAACTGCTTCCAGCCGCCGTATGGCACCGGTTCAACGGAAGTGTACTTATCATCATTCAAAACCGTTTCACTCAGGTTAGTTGATACTTTTGATTCTTTGCCTATTATATTGGCATGTGATATCTTGTACCCGAGGTTTAATCCAACTTTGTTGTTTATCGCGTATTCAAATCCAAGGTTCAAAGCAACTCCGAACCTGATCGAGTTTTTTATCTTCAGGTCAAAATCAGTGGAGTCGGTTGAAAGCGTTGCATTGCCGCTTATGATGCTTGTGAGAATTTCAAACCCTACATAGGGCTTAAATTGTTTATCAGGTGTGAAGTTGTTCTCAATCCCAATACCGCCGGTTAAAACATTGTATGCTACTTTGCCATCGGGTGACTCTGATATCACAAAATTACTCATAAACCTGTTGTATGCCACTGATATATTGAGGCGGACATTGCCCTGTTTATGCAATGCTATTTTACCGGTAAGCTGCGCGCCGTAACCGAAGCGTGTACCGAAATTGGCGCCGGAAATAAACTCGGATTTGCGGAATATGGTATTCTCGTTGCCGGCAAGATCCATATGCCCTATGTTGTAATTGAAGCTCAATTGCAGTGTAACCTTAGGCGCCTTGCCCGGAATTATCATGTTCTGGATCTTTGTTGTTGCAAGGGAGTTATAGCTGGTATCTTTTTTGGAAAATCCAACAGTTTCATCCTGTGAAAAAACAGTTGATGTACTTACGATGAAAAACAATATAGTATATAATATTCTAATTTTCATCAAATGGATTTAGTTCTTTTTTGTGATCACAAACGCATCTGAGTAACCTTTGCTTTTTACAAGCTCTGCAAACTTTATAGCTTCGGCCCTGTTGTTGAATTTGCCTATACGGATCTTATATAAATTGCCTGATTGCTCATAATATACACCTTCACCAAGAGTTAACCGGGCTCTTTCAAGGAACCTGGAAAAATTGGATTGTACCGCAAAAGCGCCTATTTGAACTACGTAGGAGTAAGAGTCCTTCAGATTATCTTTAATGTTATCTTTGTTGTTCTTATCATCCTTGATCTGGTCATCTTTTACTATTAGTTTCTTAATAGTATCAGTTTTGACCGTCTTTTCGGTATAGTCAACTTTGTATTCCTCAATATCATATTCACCGGAACTGCAGCCCCAAAAATACGCTGC
>JACSRQ010000061.1 GCA_014879675.1 Ignavibacteria bacterium | reverse complement strand
TTTATCATCAAAAATTGTTGGGTATTTGCCTTTAAGCTCCCATGTTAAAAAGAACGGTGTCCAGTCAATTTTTTCACGGATCTTATCCAAAGGAAAATCTTCAAATACTTTATTGCCTGTAAATGCCGGCTTAGTGATCTTTGTTTCAGCCCAGTTGATCTTTAATCCTTTTTCACGGGCTTCATTAATTTTCAGGAATTTTTTATTATCTTTTCTGCTTTTATGTGATATCCTCATGCGCTCATATTCCTGCTTTACTGAGCCTATAAAACCATCGCGATTATCTTTGTTCATCAGGCTTCCGGCTACTGTAACGCTTCTTGATGCGTCGAGCACGTGAACGGTTGGATTGGAATAATTGGGCGCTATCTTAACAGCAGCGTGTATCTTGGAAGTAGTTGCGCCGCCAATCAACAGCGGAACTGAAAATCCCTGGCGCTCCATTTCTTTGGCAACATGCACCATTTCATCAAGTGATGGCGTAATTAATCCGCTCAGACCTATAATATCTACATTCTTTTCTTTTGCCGTCTGCAGAATTTTTTCTGCGGGAACCATCACACCCAGATCGATAACTTCATAGTTATTGCATCCAAGCACAACGCCTACAATATTTTTACCTATATCATGCACGTCGCCTTTAACCGTAGCAAGCAGTATTCTGCCATTGATGCTTGATGCGCCTGCGGCTTTAGCCGCTTCAATGTACGGAGTTAAATACGCCACAGATTTTTTCATTACCCTCGCGCTTTTAACAACCTGCGGAAGGAACATCTTGCCCGAACCGAAAAGATCGCCGACAACATTCATACCATCCATCAGCGGACCTTCAATAACATCAAGAGGTGCCGGGTATTTTTGGCGCGCTTCTTCGGTATCTGCTTCAATATATTCTGTGATACCTTTAATCAACGCATGTTTTAACCGTTCTTCAACAGGCTGCTCCCGCCACTTGTTATCCTGTTCAATTACTTTCCCTTTTGCCTTTACTGATTCAGCAAATTCAACAAGCCTTTCAGTAGCATCAGCTCTTCGGTTAAGCAGAACATCTTCAACTTTTTCAAGAAGGTCTTTGGGAATTTCATCATACACTTCTATCATACCTGCGTTTACAATTCCCATATCCATTCCCGCTTTAATAGCATGATAAAGAAAAGCCGAGTGCATCGCTTCTCTTACAACATTGTTGCCGCGGAATGAAAACGAAATATTGCTTACTCCCCCGCTTACCTTAGCAAGAGGAAGGTTTTCCTTTATCCATCGCGTCGCGTTGATGTAATCAACAGCATAATTATTATGCTCGTCTATTCCTGTTGCAACTGTGAGTATGTTTGGATCAAAAATAATATCCTGCGGAGGAAATCCAACCTGTTTGGTCAATATATCATAACATCTTTTGCAGATCGCAATTCTTCGTTCGTAGCTATCTGCCTGCCCGTTCTCATCAAAGGCCATTATAATAACCGCTGCGCCGTAGAGCTTAATTTTACGGGCATGCTCTATGAACTTTGCTTCGCCCTCTTTTAAGCTGATCGAGTTTACTATACCTTTGCCCTGCAGGCATTTTAAGCCTGCTTCGATGATCTCCCATTTGGATGAATCAAGCATTACAGGTACTTTTGCTATATCAGGTTCCACAGCTACAAGCTTCAGGAATTTTTCCATTGCAGCTACGCCGTCTATCATACCTTCATCCATGTTAATATCAATTACCTGTGCGCCGCTTTCAACCTGCTGCAGGGCTACACTTAAAGCTTCCTCGTAATTTTCTTCACGTATAAGCTTTGCGAATTTTGCGGAGCCTGTTATATTGGTACGCTCACCTATATTTACAAAATTTGTCTGCGGTGTAACGTTCAGCGCTTCGAGTCCGCTTAGCCTTAAATATGGATGTATCTCAGGAATTTTCCTGGGCGGTATATCTTTTAATAAAGTGGTGATTTGTCTGATATGATCAGGTGTTGTACCGCAGCAGCCGCCAACGAGATTCAAAAATCCGCTTTTCGCAAAATCCAGTAACAGCTCCGCTGTTTCTTTGGGGAGCTCATCGTACTCGCCAAATTCATTTGGCAATCCTGCATTGGGGTATGCGCTTAAGTAAACATTGGCCTTCTCAGATAGCTCCTCTATATAAGGACGCATTTCCTTTGCGCCAAGCGAGCAGTTTAATCCTACGCTCATTAAGCCGGCATGACTTATGGAATTCCAGAACGCTTCAACGGTTTGACCCGAAAGTGTTCTGCCACTAAGATCTGTAATGGTACCTGATACCATTACAGGCAGCTTTTTTCCTGTCTGATCGAAATATTCATTTATTGCAAACAGCGCCGCTTTGCAGTTAAGTGTATCGAACACTGTTTCAACCAGCAGAATATCAACACCGCCGTCTATTAATCCTCTTACCTGCTCAAGGTATGATTCCCTGATCTGGTCAAAAGTTACCGCTCTGAAGCCGGGATCGTTTACATCCGGTGAGAGTGAAAGGGTTTTGTTCATTGGACCAATAGCGCCCGCAACAAAGCGGGGTTTATCCGGTGTTTTAGCTGTAAATTTATCAGCGGCAATTTTTGCCAGCTTAGCTGATTCAAAATTTATTTCATAAACATAATCTTCTGTATGATAGTCGCCCTGTGATATTGAAGTGGAATTGAACGTATTTGTCCCGACGATATCACTACCTGCATCAAGATATTCTTCGTAAATTTCAGAAATTACCTTCTGCTGTGTGATATTTAAAATATCGTTGTTTCCTTTCAGGTCGTATGGATGGTCTTTGAATCTTTCTCCCCTGAAATCAGCTTCGCTGAGCATACGTTTCTGTATCATCGTTCCGCGGGGACCGTCAAGGAATACTATTCGTTTATTTAACTCTTCAAATAAGCGCGATATCATATATTGAGATTTATTTCCTGATCTTTGCTTCTTTTAATTCTGCGGTGCCGGCAAATCTTGTCACCAATTCATATATACCGAACATTGCTGTTACATAAAAGAGGTCTCCGCCAAGTGAATTGCGGAAGAACGGAATTGCCATTGTATAGCACTCTATTAAACCTTTTAAATTCATTTCATAGAACATTCCGCTGAGCCATACCCCGAAATTGGTTACAATAAAAAACACTATTGAAGATACAAGCGTTGTACCTGCAATGTATCCCGCTTTGGAAAGTCCTTGTTTTGTTTCAACTCTTTTCTTAAGCCAAAGTCCTATAAAGGCAACTAAGGCAAATGCACCGTAAACCCATTCAATACCGGCATAAAAACCGATGAAGATATCGCTTAAGAGCATTGCAGCTATAGGCAATATGAAAGCGTATTTTTTATCCATGTATACGGCGGCAAAAAGCGCAATAGCCGCAACAGGCGCAAAGTTCATAGGATGCGGTATAAGCCTTGAAAAGGCCGCGAAGAGAATTAATACTGCAGCAATAATAAAGTTTGTCATTTTAGAGTTATTCATTTTAAAATTTCTCCTGTTATTGATATTTTAAATTTATTTCTATTTTATAATTCCTGAGCGGCATCGGGTATCCCGGCAGCACAGAATAATCTTCATTCAGAATATTATTTACTAAAAATCTTACACCTGTTTCAAACCCTGAAAATTTAAATCCAGCCCCTATATTTCCGTCCAAAACGTCATATCTTGGGATAAACTGCGTATTTTCAAAATTTGTATACCTTCTGGTTGAAAAATTATAAAACAGGCTAAAAGATACATATTTTAATAATTTACTTGTAGTCAA
>JACSRQ010000055.1 GCA_014879675.1 Ignavibacteria bacterium | reverse complement strand
CGGGCAATATAGGACTGGGATGTTTCCATACGGGCGGCCAATTCCGCTTGCGTCAACCCGTGTAAGGCGCGGGCGGTGATAATCGTTTCCGCCAGTTCAAACTCCGGGCGTAACCGTTCGTATTCGGCCCGGACTTCCGGGTTTTGTAGCAGTTCCGCTTTCAATTCCTTAAATGTCTTCATCGCGTTCAACCTCGGCCATGCGGCGCAACAACCGCTACTACCAGCTTCCCCGCAAAATAAACCGGGTCGGTAGCGTCAACCGGGGTTCCGTCCCGTTCTTCGCACCAGGGCGCATGGGTTGCTTGCGAATTGACGCCACAATTCGGGCATAGGTCGCGTTCGTCTTCCCCGAAAAGGTCGTTCATGCGGACAGCCCCTTATGCCGCTTGCGGGGCGTGGTCGGTTTCCGGGCTGTCGTTCGCTGGATTAACGCCGCGCCGCAGGTCGTTCAAGTAGCCCAGCAAGGCGTAAGCGTGCAAGTCTGCCGCCAGGGCTTCATTCCGCAAGCGTTGCGCGAGTTCCGCTAGTTCCGTATCCGATAGCGAGTCGAGAGCTTCAATGTCGAGTTCCATAATCCCCCCAGGGGTTCGAGTTCCGGGTCTTCACTGGGGACAGCCTTGATACGGTAGGCCGGGGTTGCGTTTGGGGGTTGGGGCCGATGGTTCTGCCACCTAGCCGCTTCCGCCCGCGTCGCCCGGTTCGGGAAGGGGATAAGGCCGTGTCTGACAGGCTGCGCGGTTCTTCCGCCTTGCCCTGCACTACCTGCTATCGCCGCCCCGCTGTCCGGTTCAGGCTGTCCACGGGGGGAATCTTATCAGCCGCCCCAAAGCGAAGCGCCGGGGCGTGCTTGATATAAGTCTATAAACATAAGGAGCCAAGCATGGTGGTTAACTGTTTGTTTTATATAAATATAAATCTAAGTTTTAAGTAATTTTTCCTCGAGCCAGGGTATCATATTGAATGCATCGAACGCATTTTTCTCAAACGGATCATTAGATATGGAGCTTAGATCACGGTGCATGAACTCAAGCATCTCGTTTATTTCTTTTTGTGACCTCACCTTGAATGCCTGCCTGGTATATTCAAGAATAATTCTTTCATATTTATATATCTTGTTCCTTTTTGTAAGGAAGTAATACGATCTTCTTAGTTCATGTTCTATCCTGTCAGGGTTACCCGATTCATATGCAACCACAAGATTCATTATCCTCGCGTAACACTGGTAATCCTGCGATACATCTATATTAGGGATCTGGATCAGCCTGTTTAGCCACCTGCCGGCATCGTTATAGGTACCTTTAGAAAAACAAAACCTGGCAATTACAAAATACCAGACTATCTTCTGCTGAACGCTGAGCCATCTACCCATCTGCTCGTGATTTAACTCTGCTTCTTCAAGGATCTTCAGTCCCCTTTCAGGGTGATAGTTAGATGCGCTTGCAGAAAAGACATCTAAGCCAAGGTAATAAAAGGCTTCAAGCTTATCGCGCTCTGTAATATATTCAAACCTTTCATGGATCCCGGCAAGCTTCTCATACACTATCTCGTACTCATCAAAATTATCTACCCGTGTACATGCTGTAGCATTTGCATACAAAGAAATAATGTATTCATGTATGGTCGATTTGCCGATCTCAACTTCTTTTTCAACAAGCTCGGAATATTTCCTGGCAAATACCATTGCTGATGAATGATCACTTCTCCACTCGGAAGTAACAGTATTTAGGTTATAAAACCTTTTGAGTGTTGTTGAGCTCAGCATTTTTGATTCATCCTTAAGAAGCGGGTGCTCAGTGATATACTTCAACTCTGCCATCAGGCTCTCATCGCGTGCTTTGGCGGTTGGGTTTTTCTGGCTCAATATTGTTAACCTGTTCCCCAGGTCATTCATATCTGTCAGGTTCCTTATCTTCTCAAGGTTAATTATTTGCTCACGGTAAACTTTTTCTATCACTTTTTCGTAACTATCTGCGTCAAGCATATAACGTGCCAGCACTCTTTCTTTATTCATGATATCCTGCAGGTGAAAGAACATTTCGTTTTCTTCAGAGATCTTCCTGGCTTTTCTTAAAATACTTTCACACTGCTTTAATAACGATTTTGAGAATAGTATATCATACTGTTCAAGCAGGTTCTTTACCCTTTCAGTATTGTTGTTATCTTCCCTGCATACGTTCATGCTCTTTAATAATAGCTTGTAAAGGTTATTCTTTACTACCGGAAAATGTTTTATTGTTTTTGCGTCAAGCCCATTCTTTAATACTTCTTCGTCATATGTATCCCTTTCCGCTGAATATTCCACGAGCTTTTCGAATAATTTTATCATAGCTCCATCTTTTCCGGCTGAATTAAGCCTGGAATATCTCCTAAAGAAGGACTTTTCCTTCCGCGTCATTACCCTTACAAGTTCAAAAATATCATTTGATACAGGCATTCTGAATTAATCCTGACTGGTTTTTGTTATGATTTACAGCTTATTATTACAAAATACACTGCAAATATAAGAAATATTCTGAATTAATCCGCTTCACTAATTGTTTTGTCAGCCAGGGTTTCAAAACCTATCTTCGTGAAGTCTTTAAATCATGTCGTTGCAGTAAGGTTAATTCCCCCAAGAATTGTTCTCCCAATCTGAGACGACATGGGAAGGGCTGATACAGGTAAGTTCATCCGGAGAGCTTACCCTAAGGTCCTGCTTAAAAAAATACAACTCAAACAAGTCTCAGAAAGGACAAATAGAAATGAAAACAATTTCAAAGTTATTAATAATCATATTCACCATTTCACTTTTTAACAGTTTCACCAGCTCGCAGTGGGTGCAAACAACATCGGGAACTTCCAATTTTCTCACAAGCATACAGTGTATATCTACAGTAACCAATTATGCAGCAGGATTTGGGGGCACTGTGCTTAAGTCAACCAACGGCGGCGGGACGTGGCAATCACTTACAAGCCCTTCGGCAAGTAACATAAATAAAATATTTTTCCCGCCAACCGGCAATGCTACAACGGGCTGGGTTGCAAGTGTTGGGGTTTTTAAATCAACAAACGGCGGTATTAACTGGGTTCAGCAGATAGCAACAGGATCATTCAGCGATCTTGCTTTTGTTGATCTTAACACGGGTTTTGCCGTAAGATCAACAATAGTAAGCAAAACAACAAATGGCGGCACAAATTTTACTAATATTAACTATACATCTAACTCAGCTATTACCGCAAACAGAATTATATATGTAACCGGTCAAACTGTAATGATACTTGGTGTTGATAACGCAAATGATACTACATTTGTTTTTAAATCAACAAATCTGGGTGATACATGGACTCAGATCTTTAAGACACCCGGAGTTTTTTTTGATATGAAGTTTGTAAATTTAAATACCGGGATGATGTGCGGCAATAATGCTCTAATCAAAAGAACAACTAATGGCGGAACTTCATGGAATACTATAACCACATCAGTATCAACTGATCTTTCCGGGATGCATTTTGCTTCGTCCAATATATTTTATATGGTTGGCTCAGGTGGCAAAATACTTAAATCAACTAATGCGGGGGTAAACTGGTTTACACAAACATGCCCGGTTACGGCTAACCTCAGGGCGATCCATGTTTTCTCGGCTGATGATAACGGAATAATTGTTGGGGCTGGCGGAACAATATTACGGACAACCAACGGCGGCATTACTTCATTTGTTCAAACAGGAAATGAAATTCCGCAGAGCTTCTCGCTGGGGCAGAACTATCCAAACCCGTTCAATCCGCAAACAACTTTCAGCTTCAGCATAAGTAAACAGGAATATGTGCAGCTTAGAGTTTATGACCTGCTTGGCAAAGAAGCAGTTATGCTGGTTAATGAAAATTTACAAGCAGGAAACTACTCTGTCACTTTTGATGCATCGGCATTACCCAGCGGTACTTATTTTTACAGGATAACTGCAGGCGGATTTAATGAAGTTAAAAAAATGATATTGATCAAATAAAGCTAATTTTCAGTAGTGTTAAAACTCCTAACTACTGTTAATTTGCAATGACTTATGTGTATAAATAAAAAAGGGCTGGAAATAGCCCTTTTTTTCTGTATTCTACGTTCCAATCTGATTTGAAGGACGTAATTCATAGCGTTTACGGAGGTAATTGTATCGGCTATTTCAGAGTTTAACTTCACTTACAGCACCTAAAGTTCCCGAAAATGAGAATTAAACCCCGAATTAATTTGTAATTTAATGTTACAGTCTATGTTTCAATATTCCGATAACTTTTCGTCTCAATTTAGCTATTCTCGATTTTCACTCTGCCTTCTCAAACGACGTTGTGAATAATTTCACGCCTCTCGTTTTACGTCTGACGTTTCACATTGCATGCCTGACTTCCGCTTTTTTGGGAAATTTTCACGCCTTTCGTTTGACGTTTGACATTTGACGTTTCACGTTTTACATTTCGCTATTTCACATCTTACGGACATCCCGTACCGGCACCGTTATCAACAATATCTCCGCACAGCGGACCCAGAATTGCAAGCAGGTCATTTTGTTCTGTTGTTGCCACGCCAAGTGTTGTCATAGCAGCTACGAGATCGTTAACCAGCGCATTGAACTGAGCTGCAGTTATTCCCATTCCCGAGTGCGCCTTGCGCATATCTTTGCCAAGGTATAAACACGGTCCCGCTGTTACCATACAAATCTGCTGCACCAGGTTTTGCCTCAGCAGCCTGTATCTTACACCTGTTGTATCTGCAAGCACGGGCGCGAAGAAAAAGTTAATCTGCGGATCAGCGGCAACATTGTTTATGAACACAGCAACAACTGTATCAATAGCTGCAGAGCCGCCAAGTCTTGTATATAATGATTGTGTTGAGGGTGTACTGTTAGTAGTTGTATTATCTCCGCAGCTTTGCAGTGAAATTACCGCCACTAATGCAATCGGCAGCATAAAACTAAATATCTTTCGCATGTTCTCTCCTTTAAGATGGTTTATAGTTAAAAGTTAATTAATTGATATAATTCGCCTTTAACCATCATACGAAGTCTGCCCTGTTTTGGATTTACAACTAATGACCGGCAATAAAAAAGACGGGCCAATTGACCCGTCCTGATTTACTCTTAAGTGATTTTTAATCACAGCTCCATTTCACGCCTGCCTTCCGCTTTATGGAAGCTTCACATTTCACATTTGACGCCTGACTTCCGCTTTTTGGAAGTTTTCACGCCTGCCTTCCGCTTTATGGAAGCTTCACATTTCACATTTCACGCCTGACTTCCGCTTTTTGGAAGTTTTGACGTTTCACGTATTCATCTTCTTCTGAACTTACGCTTATAAGTTTCCTGCGAACCTTTCGACCAGACAATAATTGCCACAACTATGTGTATCCAGAACCAGGGATTCTGCCATCCCATGTTATCGTAAATGTAAATTATCATCAGCAGCCGGGGCAGGAATGCATACAATAATATGTCACCAATAAAAGGAATATTATTATTGGGTATCTGGTGAGAAAAGTATGCAATCAGCAAAGCGATCCTGGGCAGGACCAATGTAACCACCAACAACCAAGTTTCTATCATATCAGTATAGATTTATTTCTACAAATATAACTGAACTTTTTTATGATAAAAATCATTTTATTTGGTTTCCATACGGCTTATTTTGCACTAAGGATTGAAACAAATTCCATGTAAAATGAAAACATACATTATTCTCTTATCAGTTATTTGCTCACTTCTTCCGGGCAATTTATTACTGCTCTCACAGGAAAATATCATTACACATAAAATAAATTGGACGCTCAGGGAAAAACATTCCGATAGTCTGTTTGACCAGCCAATCCGCCTGCCGGAAGACAAAAATGATAACCGGATGATACTTGCCCCAACAGGCAGGACTATTAAACAGGGACAGGTGCAGATAGCTACAATGGTGGTGATTCCCTTCCTGGCATTGCCTACTGTTCACGTTGGAATTACAGATTACATAAATGTTGGTGTTGGAATTTCAGTACCTGTTGGATTGTATTACTTCGCACCCAAAGTACGCTTTTTGAAATCGGAAGCGATCAGTATGAGCGCAGGAATGTTATGGTGCCCGAAACAGGAGAGCTCTTCATTTGAATCATTTTCTATTGCTTACATTGCTTCTTCTATAGGCAACCAGGATGCTTCGCTGAATATTGGTGTTGGCTACAATTTCACTGAAGACCTGTTTGATAAAAAAACAATAGTCCAGGTTGGAGGCGATGTTCGTTTAGGCAAAGGATTTAAGCTGATCTCTGAGAACTGGGTAATTGTTGGCGAAACAATTCCAATATTATCCGCCGGATTCAGGGCCTTTTACGAGTTTATCAATTTCGATCTGCTTGCGGTATTTGTTCCAAGCAAAGATTTTCCGCTGCCGTTTTACCCGATCGCAAGTATAGGCTTTAATTTTGATGTCCTGCAGAAGAAGAAGTAATACAGAGAACCAAATCCTCGTCAGCCTCTTTATTATCTCTTCATTCTTATGTAAATCATTAATAACGCTTCTCTTTAGTCAGCTCGAAAGGTTCTGATATTTTAGTTGAATAATTAATTAAATTGATATATTTTACTGAAAGAGATCAAACATGACTAACACCGAACTGAAAAAACTTCTCAACTTACCACGTAACGAGAAATTAAAGATTGTCCATACTTTATGGGATAATATTGCCAAAGAAAAAGTCCAGGGAACTACTTATCCGGAACACATCGAGGTTATCAAAAAAAGACTAAAGAAGATCAGAAGCGGTAAGACAAAATTCAAGAACTGGGAAACATTGAAAAATAAATACATTGAAAAACCCCAGATTTAAGTTATTAGTATCCGAAGAAGCTGAATCTGATATTGATGACGCATATACATGGTACGAGCTTCAAAAGAAAACGCTTGGTGATTCCTTTATTCGAAGCCTAAGTTCAGCCTTTCAGAAGATAAAGCGAAATCCTCACTTATATCCTCTCGTTTATTTAGACATCAGAAAGCATTTAATTAGAAAGTTTCCATACTGTGTATATTTCTTTGTTGATGAAACGGACTATTCAATAAGAGTTGTATCAGTTTTACATAATAGCAGAAACCCGAATATCTGGAAACACAGGATCTAATCTAAACTCCTCGTCAGCTTTTCTATTACTGCTCCATGCTGCGGGTAGTCACTGATTAACTTATCACGGCTTGCCAGCTCAAAATCATCAAAGTGGAATCCCGGCGCGACGGTGCAGCCAACAAGGCAAAACGAATCAGCCGCGTTTACCTTTGCACCGAACCAAGCTCCTTGCGGTATCACACATTGATACACTTCACCCGCATCAATATTCCGACCTAAAGTGATCTCGGAATATTTTCCTTCGTCATCGATCATATATATCGTTACCGGCGAGCCTTCATAAAAGTGCCACAGCTCATCTGACCGGATGCAGTGAAACGCTGAAAACGTATCGCTTGTCAGCAGAAAATAGATTGATGTTGAGTGATGCCTGCTTCCGGAATACCTCTCCGGCAAATGTTCAGCCGCTGTCAATTCATCTGACCTATACACTTCTTTAAACCATCCGCCTTCGGGATGTTTCTTGAGTCCAAACTTGCTTATATAATATTCTGCCTTTTTCATTTTTAAAAAGTTAATAGTAGCACAGACATTCCTGTCTGTGTTTAGTTGAAAAATAAAATTAATTCCCTAATTTTGTACAATCGGAACAAAACTCCCGTAATTTCAGTAACATAATTAACTGATAATTTTATGAAATTGAAAATGAAATATCTGTCAATACTGATAATTTGTCTATCGTTTATTTCAAGCGGATTCATCTGCGCAAAAAGTTCGGGCAGCTCCAATAACTCTCCCCTGCCTGATAAACGCCCCGATGACCTGTATTTCAGTTATTCACAAAGCGGCGGTATGATGTATTACAGTGAAAATATTTTCATTTCAAAAGATTCTTGTTACTACAAGATCAACGATGGCGGCGCAGTTACGCGTGTTAACTTCCGGTTGACTCCTGATGAGCTTGATAAACTGTATTCGGTGTTTCTTGAAAACAAATTCGATGAAATTGAATCATACGAAGAGAAAGTTTATGACCGCGGCGGTGAAAGTATTTCTCTTAGCTGGAAACCAGGCAAACAAATTAACGTAAGCAACTCCGGAATGACTTTCATCAAAGATTCCTGGAAGAAAGAATGGTCCGCCTGCAGTAATGCCATAGAAAAGATCGGCAAAGATCATATGGAAGCTCAGAAGAAACCATATGAGATAAAGTTTAACGGCACTTTGTTCGGAAAAGAAGTCTATATGCAGATAAACCGTGATGTCGTATTTAAGAAGGGCATACTTGTAAGCGATATCAGCAGCGATGATGATATCATAAAAAATGTAAAGCTCTCACCCGGATTTCATAATGCCTCAATTTCAGTAGGCAAATTATACCAAACCGTTAAGATCAATGCCGATAGTACAAAAAGCCTCCGGTTGTATATGGTTAACGATTCACTGAAGTATGAGTTTGTGAAATAAACCTATTCTACCCCAAAAGTGGCTTTATGAGTTTGTCTCAAATCAAACATTTTGAAATGTTTCAAAACAAGATGTTTTGGTTTTTTTAGGATTATCGTGTAGAGACGACCCGGTGGGTCGTCTCCTATTGAATTTTGAGACTAACTCTTTTTGCCCACTGTAATCTCCGGATACCGGGAAAGATATATTACGCTTTTACTCTTTATCTTTATCCGCAGATTTATCCTCTAATGCATTTTGCTTATTCGGATCATTTTCATTGCCTGATATTGCGTCGTCTAAAGTATCGAAAGTGTTAACTTCGTCTTCTATTACACTCACAACCGGAGCGATCGTTACATCTGCATTAAACAGTTTTTTCAGGAATTTCAGCATTATAGAACTACATTTATTTATTTGATAAGTACCATCTTCTTTGTTTCTGTATAACTTTCAGTCTCCAATTTGTAATAATACACTCCACTTGCCCTGTGCGAAGCATCCCAATCAACTTCGTATTTACCAGGCCGCAGTTCTTCATTAACTAGTATCGCCATTGCACTGCCTGAAGATTTGCAAATAATGAAATGATAAAGATGAGTAATAAAAATTAAATTGTTGTTTTACCCGATAAATACCGGGATTTCCCTGGGTTCAACATTTTGTTTCTCCTTTAGATTTGAAGCAATTTTGTTTTTTATATTACTCTTACTACGGTCTTGGTATCTTAACATTTTTGTGATCACACATTACGGATTTATCCGCATTGAAAACTTTATAAAACACTGATACAGGAACCATTAAATTAATGCACCGATTATTCGTATCGCTTGTTATTGTATCATAGTTAATAGCCCAACTGTTACTTATGGTTCAAATTGATATAACCGTAATATTATGTTTTCTATGGAACTATTAAAGCCATCAATACAAATGTAAATAATATTTTACTAGTGTTATCTCTCATATTTAATTATTGGTTTATTCTTATTGTTAATGTTTTACAAGTGTTATCTAAACATTTTATGGTCAACCGTAATTTATAATAAACAGGTTTTGGGAATCCTTGGAAACTGAATGCATATCGGAATATTTGTTCGGTTGTTTCGAAGATTACTAAGTCATTATCGTTTAAAACTTCCCATTTGAATTGAGGAGGACAATACTGATTTGAACAGAAATAATCGCAAGAAAAGGACAATTCGTTTCCAGTTGATAATGAATAAAATGAATTTAATGAAGTTCCTTCATCGTCTGAAAGCTCTTCGGTTTTAGGAGACATTGAATTCCTGTTTGTTACTATTATTTTTGGAATAACATTGTCACCGCAAGAACAATTTGCGGGTAAGACTGCCTTATTACAGCAATTTTGCTTGAGAACATTTCCTAAAACTACACCTTGAACATTTAAGCCAGTTGGTGTTCCATGACCGAAAGCATTGTAATTCTTTACAATAAAAATTAGGCAGTTATTACCATTATTTAATAATTCATTTGAAATGGAAACCTGTTTGAATGGTTTATTAAAGTTACCTGGGAAATCAACTTTATAATCAGGAAGTTCGTAACCATTAAGAAAAAACCGTGCTTCATTATCTACATAATATTTCAACGAAATTGAAGCATTATCAGTATTCTCTAAACAAAAACAGCATTGATATGTATAGATTCCTTTTTCCTCAATATTTGCATTTATCCACTTTGTTTGAGGGAAAGGATCATTCCATCCTTTATATCCATATATATCAACTGTAGTGACTTCTCTTGGTTCGATAGTAGAAATGTTCGGATCACTAACCACATACCACATTCCATTGATTCCCGAACTAATGTTAAGGGTTTTTGTTTTGCAAGAATTATCATTAATATAATTTGTATCTAATTTAATAAAGATATTACAGGAATCGCATTTCTTTGAATCACATAAAGAATACAGAGTAACTGAATATATTCCTTGTGTTGCTGCGGGAAATGAGTATTCGCCGATTACCAGATTCCCGGATGTATTATATTGATTGGATGGTGTTTTCCAATCAAATTGATACTTAGCTCTGCAGTGCCCTGTATCACTTGACCCACATGCATAGCTGCCAAAGAGGTTGATAGCCGTATTCAATTTACTTATTTTTATTGTATCTTTGCAATTTATATAATCATTGTACAAAGTATCTTTACCATCATGTATTGCTGTTAAACTCCGCGAAAACCATCTACCGCAATCGCAGGTTTGTTTTTTCTCAAGTGTTTTAAAATTAAATCCGCAGGAGTCGCATATTTTTCCTCCGCAATTCGGATATAAAACGAATCTGTAATTTGTTAATGAACCGGCAGGTGTAAATTGAATAGGCATGCCGGTAACATTATCAGCAAATGATTCGATTGTATTATCCGTCATGTTATACAATATCCAGTTGTATTTTGTGGGGCAGTTTGGAACGCACAGATATGAAGCGACGAATGTAATAGGAAGACCTGGTTTTACAGGACCTAATACATTCGGCATAAAACACTCAATGTTTTTTGTCCAGCTTCTCTGGTTGTCTGAAAATGTGACCTTTTTTTCTCTTTGCCATCCGCCGCAGTTGCAATTGCCTGTATTATGTCCTGTATTAACATCATCTACCTTAACATAAAATACACATTCATCGCAGATTTTACCACCGCAAGTTATCTTACGCGTTATAGTGTAAATACCTGATTCACTAAGTGTAGTAGTAAAAGATTTTACATTTACATCCTGTACTAAAGTTGATGGCGCTGGGTGTTTAATCGTCCAGATATATTGCGGAGTACATCCGGGAGAGGAGCACAAATAAGTTGCACTCGTGAACCTGAATTCAGTGTTTTTTTCGAAATTTGATAAAGTATCATTACAATTTACCGAATTTGCATTTTGATTGGAATTTACAATTCCTGTATCAGGAATAATTTTTAGTTTTCTTATGTCTTCGTTTTCCTGCTTATTATTCGATTTCGGAACTCTGTTTATGTCGGGAATCGGGGGTTTAGTCGTATATCCAATTCCTGAATTATTGTTTTCCCATCTGCCGCAATCGCAATCAGGCTTGCCAGTGGCAATATAGATAATACACTCGCAGGTATCGCTGCCGCAAATTGATTTAATTTTTACAGTGTAATTCCCGAGGTAAAAATTATACGAGAAACTTCCCTGAGGCGGAATATTTAACTGGCTTTGTCCAACTACTATGTAATTGCTATCTAATATTTGATATGAAGAACCTTTAAAACATAAGGAATCTCCTGAACAGGGATTTTTAGGTGTAAATGTAATAAGGGTGTTAGAATTAACATTTATTGTAGCTCCACAAGGGCAGGGATAAGTTTCGCTGCTGTTATTATAATTAACGAATACAAGACCGCCAATGTTACAACCGCAATCTCCCAGCTCTTTCTTACTCAAAGTGTCAAGTATAACAATACATGAATCACAAATATTGTCTCCGCACCAATACCGTATCTTCACATTTGTAAGAAAATTCACAGGTCCGATAGCATATGGTGAAGCCTGAATTCCCTTGGGAATTCCGTTCACGGTATATTCATATCTCGCCTGGCAGTTGCCACCGCAGTTAAATGCGGGCGAGAATAAAACCATGCTACCCGGATCAACTCTGTAAGTTGCATCACATTGAATTGAAACAGTTCTTAATTCCCCTGAAGACGTATATGTTATCTTATTGTTTTGAAAGTCAATTCTGCCACAATCGCATTTGCCTTCTGATATATTGCAAATAGGTAAACTAATAGTGTATGGCGCAGTAGCATTATAAACCTCAGGTTGAGTATTATCCTCCAACTTTGCAACAAACTGGATGCTTGAAGGTGCGATTAAAAAATTAATTGAACCTGAAATTATACCTGTATTGTTATATGAAATTGTAATTGGTGTATTAAAATCAGGAATTATACTTGTAACTATCGGATTTGTTGAAGTTATATAAGCTTTTGCTGTGTTTGAAGGTCCTGAAGTCCCTGCAGAATTGTTGTTACGTATTTTAATTTGATAAAAAAATTTATTAGGATTAAAAGTTAATGTGTCACACTTTATTATAACAGTATCCACTATTATTTGATACTGGCTGCTCATCATCCTGAAAGTCCACGCTTCACTCTCCACTTCTCCACTCGTTACCTGCCATGCATATTTTTTACCTGCAACCAACTTAGGATCTGTGAGTCCATACTGATATGTATTAACTTTGACGCCCTCTTTATCTAAGATTGGCCTGTTCTCTTTTATCGC
The DNA here is from genome assembly GCA_014879675.1 of Ignavibacteria bacterium. GTDB lineage: Bacteria > Bacteroidota > Ignavibacteria > Tepidaquicellales > OLB5 > OLB5. Next base: position 45,927 of record JACSRQ010000055.1, on the reverse strand, counting down.
TACGTCAGGCGATTGATCACCCTTAATTTCAACTATTTTAATTGAATACGGCCCGCCTTTTGGCAGCGGTGTCCATGTAAATACTATCGGCTGCTTAGGGTCTATTTCCGCGCCGTCTTCGGGGCTGATAAGCGATATGCTTCCCAATTGCTGCACGGTTTGCATTATGCAATTTTCCATTCCGGCAATTTCACCGCTCTCCTCAAATGCAGTTACGCAGATAGTATAGCTGCCTTCAGGCGCATTGCCTGTGCGGAGTATAACTTCTTTATACTTACCATTATTGTACTTAATTTCCGCGCCGGGAAAGTCATTGTACTTGTAATTGGTCTTTCCGGGTTTAATAGTAAACACTTTCGATTTACCCTCTATAATAAGCCCGTCTTTTTCCTCTGTTGCTGTGCCGGTTAAATATATCTTAAGATCACTCTTGGTCGTGTTTTCAAGTGAAAGATTCCACATATCACCAATGCCCAACTGATGCGGCGGAGGCTGGTGAAGTATAATTTTTACTTTATCCCCTGCGTGCAAGCTTGTAACTGCCGCAAATAACATGAATATTACCGCCAGTGTTTTAAATGTTCTCATTTTGTTTCCTCCGTAAATATTTCCCCGTTCTTAATACTCACTTTTCCTGTGAGTTTGAGCTCACTTAATGTAATTTTCAATTTATCAAGTTTTTCCTTTGAGATATTTGGATCATTTTCTAAATCTGCAATTGCTTCTGCCACCGTATCGTATGTTTTAACTTCTTTATCATTTACACTTATAACCGGAGCAATTGTTACATCAGCATTAAAAAGTTTTTTTAGGTTGTTTCATATTGTTTTTTGTGAAATTAAACTAATAATATCAAATTTTCAATATACAATATATATGTAACTCATATGATCATGATTTATCAGGCTAATTTTCAATTTTTTTAGGTTTAAGCATGCCGTCTTAATGCCAATAGTAGCCTTAAACACCGGTTTCCTCCAATCCATGAAACTTAAACCCCCATATGAGTGTTACAACACATAATTGACCAATCAACTAATTCTAAAAACAATATGATAACTAATTTTCTTGATAAACATAAGGATGCAGGAATTCTGTTTCTGCGAATCGGTATCGGAATTGCTTTTATTTTCACACACGGCTGGGGCAAAATGTTCGGCGGTCCCGAGCTTTGGACAAAGCTTGGCGGCTCAATGGCTAATCTCGGTATAACCTTCGCGCCAACATTCTGGGGCTTCATGGCTTCTGTTTCAGAATTCGGCGGCGGCATATTAATTCTGCTTGGACTCTTCACCCGTCCGGCGTCAGCGTTCATGGCATTCACAATGTTTGTCGCTTTTATGCAGCATACTTCCAAGCTTGATCCCTGGAACAGGGCTATTTACCCGATGGAAATGTTCGCTGTTTTCATGGCATTGCTGTTTATCGGCGCAGGCAAGTACAGCCTTGATAATCTGCTATTCAGAAAAAAAGAAAGAGTTTGATCGCCAATCTTAATTTGGTTTAATTCTCAGAAGATTCTCTATTGTGTTCGCCGGGGGCTAACCCGGTGAACACTGCTTCATTTTTAACACTATCCTCTTATTTTTAGAAGATCAAAATTACATTTGTTTTGAGTCTCATGATTTACGTTATTTATAATTCAAAAAATTGTATATTTTTGTATATATAAATTAAACGTTTCAGGAGCAAAATCATGTTAAACAAATTACTGGTATTTCTTCTGCTGCTGGCTCCCGCTGTATTGCAGGCACAGTTTGAAGATATTATCAAAAAGACCGCGGCACCCGACCTGCTGGAGGAAAAAAATATTACAACATCTATTGATGACGCATACCCTGTGTCATTCTGGATAGATGACATTGAAGAATTGAGAGACCCGGTTGAGCCGGCTGATTACAATGCGCCGCTCGGACCCGGCTATTACAGGCTTACCATTCAAAGCTATTGCCTCAAAGCAGGCACTCACGGCCCAACAAAAGGCAGCGGACATTTGATCGCGCCAATAAAAGGAAAGCTTGATAACCTGGTAACGAACATATTAACCCGTTCAGCAGAACACCCCGAAGTTGCGCAGAAGGATATCCAGCTTTTGCTGTGGTCAATAATCTACGGCGCAAAGTTTACCGATCTAAGCCCCGAGCTTCAGCTTCGCGTGAAGCCGCTTCTTACTCCTTCGGAAATTACAGAGCTGAGTATCGGCATAAGCGATGTACCTCTTGATATACTCCCCGACGAGGTCAAAAGCACAGCGAAATTCTACAAAGACCTGCGAGGTAAGATCACCGATCCCGGTTCATCTTTTGAGGAGATCGAAAGCATGGCAGTACTGCCTGGCGATCCGCCTTCAGACCTGCTGAAGAAGCAGGTTAACCCGGGTAACTGGGCATATATCGGCGATGGATTTTATATGCGTATGATGCCCGAGGGCTACCAGAAATCGATATTGGAGCTTTACCGCCCGCAGGCAGTAAATGTTACAAGAGATGCACAGGGCAGGATCACAATGTATGAAAAAGGCGGCGATAAAATTGAGATCAGCTATATTGATGAACCCGGAAGCGATGTACTGAAGGGTGATGACGGAAAGTTTTATCCTGTTTACAGGTTTAAATCGGTTAAGTTCACCGGCACAAATCCCGGTGAAGAAGAGCTTATTGAAGATTTCGGGTGGATGATTCGCGGCGACGGCAAAGAGCTTAAGAATGTAACCGAGTTCAAAAGCTACCCGCAGGATCCGACTGCAGCACTTTACAAAGCGCGCTTAACTACGGCTAATGATTTCTTCAAAAAAATAGCCAAGTATAAAAAGGATTCCAATAATCCCGGCAAGGGCTCTGAAAACAGCCTCAGCGGTGAATTCAATTCCGATAAACACATGAAGGATGCAATGGACGCGGTTAAAAATCCAACAGACTTCAAAAAGAAGGCAAGCTGGATAAGCAGGCATCTGGATTATGTTAAGGACTGGTGGAACTGTTCATCCAACCAGCTTGCAGGCGGCTCATGTGATGATGATGATACGCCGCGCAAACCCAATCCGAACAAAAAAGCTGCAGCCCCCGGCAACACAGGCGGCCAGCGCATTGCGCCCAGCCTCCGGAAATGGGGCGAGTAAACAGAAAATTAAACAAGGGGCATGAGCCCCTTGTTTTTTTATTCTTTTTTCACTTTTATTGCTAGCGCCACTTAATCATTCATACACCATAATGTTAAAATCTTCACTCATCGAAGTTCTAAAAACGTTCACAAAAGAAGAGTTTTCTGATTTTGATCGCTTTATTTCTTCCGGGTATCATAACAAAAATACAATTGTGGTAACTCTTTACAGGGCAATTAAAAAATACGCGCCGGATTTTGATGATAAAGGGCTTGAGAAGGAATCTTTATGGGAACAGATCTACAAGGGCAAGAAATACAATTACGGAATAATGAAAAACCTGATTTTCGAGCTTAAAAAATTAGCCGAAGACTACTTAAGTTATTCCAATTGGAAAAGAACTACAACTTACGATAGATCATTAATAAATGAGCTCTGGGATAGAAAAGCATTTGACATTTTCTTAAAGAAGGCTAATGCTTTCAACAACAAGATTGAAAACACCAAAGTAAAAGACCAGTTTTATTACACTGAAAAATTCACCGTGCAGACTCTTATTGACGAATATTACATGAACCGCAAAATGTCAGATGAAGCAAGGACAAAGACTAACGAACTTATACTCGAGTCGTTCATGCTGCACTACCTTCTCAATAATTTTCACCTGGCGGTTGAAATGCAGAAGACCACGAACAAGCATGATCTCAGGTTCCTGGAATACCTGCTTAATTATTTTAGGGAAGATGAAGAAGCATTTAGCGGCTCACCTTTACTGAGAATTTTATATTACCTCATGCTCTCATTCTTTGAGATCATGGAAGACGACTATTTTGACCGGGCAAGAAAGCTCTTCTATTCCATAATAGATATACTTCCGGTAAATGAATCAAAGAACATTTATAACATACTTATCCTTTTGTGCCTTTTCAAAAAACACGAAGGCAAGGATGAATACAGGCGGATTCAGCTTGAGCTTAACATAGAAGTACTTAACAGGAGAATATTTTCACACCGAAAAGACGGCTCTATAGAGCTTGAAGCATACCGGAACATTGTTAAACTTGCAGCCAATACAAATGAATACCTGATAATGAAAGATTTCATAAATGCGAACAAGCACAAGGTTATTTGTGAAAACCCGGAAATAGTCGTGATGTACTCTGATGCAACTTTGAGTTTTGCCGAAAAAAAGTTTGAAGAGTGTTTATCGCTCTGCTCCCGGATCAACTTCAAGGATTTTTGGGAACAGAACAATGTTAATTTTTTCTTTAAATGTGATGTAAAATTGCTCCAGTTAAAATCATATTACGAGCTGAGCCATATGGAAACAACGATCAGCGCGATTGATTCTTTCAAACGCTTTCTTGATAACGCGTCTGATATCAACGACAAAAATAAAACAGGTTTGAGGCTCTTTCTCACTTTTGTTAAAAACATTTTAATGCTCAAAGCAGATCCGGATCCGGAGCTGGCGGAAAAAGTTAAAGAAGAAGTGATGGCATCACAACCGACATCTTCTAAAGTATGGCTGCTTGAAAAGATCTCAGATTTACAGGGCAGTACTCTGAATTGACTCTTTAATTCCGATTAGCTGGAAACAAGCCTTGAATCTTATCATAGCACCTAAAAAACGCTAACTTCCCCCACAATTTTGTATCTTTGTATAATAAAACTATGAAATTCAAAATGTACCTCGAATATGCCGGCGCAAACTACTCCGGCTGGCAGAAGCAGCCAAAAGAAACCTCCGTCAAAACCGTACAGGGAACGCTAATCAAAGCCGTAAATACCGTATTCAGCAAAAATAAGGGCATGAACCGGTTCATGGATCTGCAGGGCTCAGGCCGTACTGATGCAGGAGTGCATGCTATTGAACAGGTTGCGCACCTTGAGTGCGAAACAATGCTCGCGCCTGAAATATTGAAGATTAAGCTCAATGACGAGCTGCCCGGCGATATCAATATTCTGGAAATAGAAAAAGCGCACCCCGGATTCCACGCGCGGCATGATGCAAAGTCGAGGCAATACCTGTATGTGATCTCAAAACGCCGGACGGCGTTTGAAAAACGCTTTGTATGGTGGATTAAAGATAAGCTTGATGTTAAAAAAATGAAGGAAGCATCTAAGCTATTCGAGGGTATGCATGATTTCAAAGCGTTTTCAGAATATGACCCCACCCCTAACCCCTCCCCAAAGGAGAGGGGAAATCAGTTGATAGATAAATCAACCAAATGCCTTGTAGAGTCACTCGAGATCACCGAAGATAAAATGAAAATTTACATCCGCATCAAAGCCTCTCACTTTTTGTGGAAGATGGTAAGGCGCATTGTTGGTGTATTGGTAGAAGTTGGCAGGGGCAAAATGGATAAACAGAGAATTGCAGGTTTACTTCTCCCCCTCTCCTCACAGGAGAGGGGGAATAAACGCACCACTGGTGCGTTTAGGGGTGAGGTCAAAACCATCGCTGAATTCACCGCGCCGCCATCGGGTCTCTTCCTCGAAAAAATTGAGTACTGATCAATTCGGAAAGCAGCAAACTACTTGTTTACTTCTCCCCTCAAGAAAGTCCGAAGTGACTTTCGCAGTCCCGCTATAAGCGGGATCAATGCTGAAGCTCGGGGTGGGGTCGCTGTACTCACATCGCTACGCATGCTTCATTATCCTTCTTAAATGCCTTTCGCTTTTCAAGCCGCACTTGCGCGCGATCTCTATCCTTGTTATATCCGGATTCTTCAGCAGCTCGTTAATTCTTTCTTTGCGCAGCATGCGGATATAGTCGCTCACCGTTACGCCTGTTTCTTTTTTAAATATCCGTGTGAAATTCCTGTCGCTCATGTTCGCGGTTTCCGCAAGATCTATCAGCGTGAATTTTGAATCAAGGTTTTCGTGAATCCAATCCTGCGCTTTATGAATGCCGGAGTGAATATGGTTGCGGAATTCCATTAACGCGCTGTACTGGCTTTGATCTCCTTTGCGCCTGCTATACACAACAAGCTCTCTTGCTACCTTATGCGCGAAGTAGCTGCCCTTCAGCTTTTCAACAATATGCAAAGCCATATCAATACCCGAGGCAATTCCCGCGCTTGTATATATCCCGTTATGTTCGGTGAACAGCGTGTTTTCCGTAACGCGTGTGAACGGAAAACATTTCTGAAGCTGTGCTGTCCGTTTAAAATGTGTTGTACAGGGAACGCCATCCAGCAGGCCGCTTTGTGCCAGCGCAAAAGCTCCCGAACATATACTGCAGATATTAACACCTGCCTCATACATTTTATTCAGCCACTCAAACAGAGCGGTCTCTTTTTTGAAATCATCCGAAAGAAGGTAGCTTACATTTGCGCCCGGCACAAAAAGAAAATCACCCGGATTCAGCTTTTCAGCGGTATAAGAAGGTACTTCCCCGAACGGAAGTCCGGCCGAGGTGACAGCTCCCTTCCTCAGCGCGCAGTACCTTATCTCAAAATCCGCACCATAGCCTATTGATTCCAGAAACACCTGGTCCGGACCTGCAAGGTCCATTAAATGTATCTCGGGAAGTATTAAAAAAACGAAATTAATTGCCATATTTTTGTTATTATTTACAAAAATAGCAAATTGGGCATGGTATTCAAAGCCAATCAGCGGACAAATTGCGCCACTACTTTTTAAGGCTCAAATTGTCCACATGTTGTCCTGAGAATTCTGAAATTCATGGTTAATTTTGCATGTGTTTTGAATGTAAGCATAAAAGACCTGCGTTTTTTGAATCTCTGAATCAACGGTGCTCCTATACCGGAAAAAAATACAGATGGTAAATTCATTCAGAGATCTAATCCACAACGATAGGCTTTTGCAGCCCGCAGCTGCTGCTATAAGTCTTTCATTAGTTCCGGCAAGCGTGCCGCGCTGCAGATCAAGCGGGTGCGGTATGCTGCCGAACTGAAAAATTATTGAATAAAAACATCCGGAGAATAACACGAAACAGATGCTGAATACAGAATATAAAAAAAGACCGGTTAGATTTATTGATCTGTACGAAACCAACGGCTGGAAGATCAAAATATACAGTATATCAGTTTTGAACGAGCGCGTTTCGCAGGAAACCATAGCGCAGGTTAAAGAACAGATTCCCGGCTGGTTAAAACTCAGCAGCATTCATCAGCTTGAGACATATAATATAGCAACGCTGATACTGCACGAAGGCAATGAAGGTGTGTTTGCGCTGATAAACTGGTGGATAGGCGAAAACATGCTACAGCATTACGTTTATTTTTCCGCATATGAGAACCCCGGTCAGTTTACATTGTTTTCCGATAAAGGGATCACGTTCTGTGTATGGGAACTGGCTGTTATGTGGCACGAAAGGAATGCATGGGTGGAGCATGTTATAAAAAATAGCAGCCGCCCTGATTTTGAAGCATATTTGTCTTCTGTTTTGAATGAAGACGTATAATATGGACCTGAAAGAAAGTACAAACCAAAGATTGAAAGTAAATTCCAATACAGTCTGTTTGATAAGAAAATGCACTCCCGGTGATATTGATGAAATTGTTGAAATGTGCCGTGAGCATGCTGAATTTGAAAAATGCAGCTATTCCGTTAAAGGAAAATCTGAAATGCTGAAACATTTCCTTTTTGCGGAGGAACCTGTTTTGCATTGCCTGGTTGCGGCGGCAGGAAGCAGGTTAGCGGGATATGCAGCTTATACTTATGACTTCTCAACATGGAATGCTGCGTACTACCTTCACCTGGACTGCCTTTACCTCAGAGAGTATGCGCGCGGTTCGGGAACAGGGCTGGCTTTGATGAGAGAAGTTGCGAAGGAAGGATTGCTGAACGGGATCAAAGAAATTCAATGGCAAACACCAGAATTTAATACAGCGGCCATAGAATTCTACAAAAAGCTCGGAGCGGTAACAAAAGATAAAGTGCGGTGTATGCTTTTTGAAAAGGAAATAATAAAGCTTCTGAATATTTAGAGCAATTGCAGTATATACACAAGATCATTAACCTGAATCTATACAAACAAAAATGAAACTTTCTGAAATTTCACCGAAGCCTGAGTACTATGAAAGGTACATGAACAAATGCGATGATACCGAGCTGATGCAGGCGATCCAAACGAGCATTGATGAACTAAAAAAAGTACCTGTAAAAAAATGGGAACAAACCGGCAATAAAACATATGAACCCGGAAAGTGGACTGTAAAAGAAATAATACAGCATTTGATCGATACTGAAAGGGTATTCATGTTCCGGGCGCTGGCATTTGCAAGGGGAATTAACCAGCCTGCACTTCCCTTTCCCCAGGATGATTATGCAGCAGCCTCAAACGCAAACAACCGCACTGTTGAAGATCTTATTGATGAACTGAAGATAGTTCGGGAATCACTCTTCGCGCTGTACGGCTCATTTACCCCTGAAATGCTGAACAAAACCGGAAGTTTACCACATCTATCTGCAGCAGCCATCGGATTTGTATTGCCGGGCCACCAGCGCTGGCACTTCCGGGTAATAGAAGAAAAGTATTGCGGGCTGTAACATCAAATCATAAGCGGGCTTAAGAATTATAAAACGGAGAAGCATAAAATAGAAATAGCTTGAATTGGTTAAAGCTGAACAATACGATCCTGTCTTTCTGCGCATCTCCGTTTTGGGCTAACTGCCCGGTTTTAAAAGAAGAGGCAGGATCGTTTTATTTCAGTATCAATCTGCCCTTTTAAATTCGGCGGTAACTCCGAAAACTTCTTCAAACAGCTTCTTCTTGCTTTCAGCGCCCCAGATCTCGAGCTCAATATTCGCACTATCGCCGTGAAGAAAAAAAGTTATACTCCTTCCATCCTGCTTTAACTCAATATCATTTATAGAAGATGTGTGGCTGCGGTCCAGGCCATCGGCTACCCGCAGTATAGAAGCCAGCTTCCTCACAACCTGCTGGTCATCAAAACCCAGCTTGGCAAAATCAGGGTGTTTAGCTTTCGGGTGCGACTTCCTGTGGTAACGCGCAACGTTTGCAATAATTTCCTTCTCGTTTTCAGTGAAGCCAAGCATTTCCGCATTACGGATAATATAGTATGAATGGCGGTGATGCTGCGAGTGCGATACAAATCCGCCAACTTCATGCAGCAATGTCGCAGCTTCCAGGTATAACCTTTCAGTCTTTCCCAGCTTATGCAGATTGCCGGTGAGGTCGAATATTTTTAATGCAAGTCCGGTAACATGTTCGGAGTGCTCTTTTTCTATCCTGAAGTTTTCCGCAATGTGCATTACGCTGTTCAGCCTGAGATTGCCGAGATGATTTTCCTCCTTCAGCGTGAACTCTTTTTCAATCGTATCAAGTATTATGCCTTCCCTCAGTGCAAACTCGCTCACCATCATTTCCTTCAGTTTCAGCTCTTTGAATATCTGTTCCAGCAGGATCGCACCCGCAGTAATTATATCGGCCCTTGAAGGATCGAGCCCCGGAATTTTTAGTCTTTGCTTAACTGATTTAGCCTCAAGTATCCGCCCTACAACTCCGAAGAGCTCTTCCCTTGTGAAAATAAAATTGTTCAGCTTTGCGTCCGTTGCCCCGCCGCGATCAATGTTTATAATATTGGCAATGTTCATTATAGTACCCGAGGAACCGACCGCTATATCGAACTTATGCTGTGCGCTTTCCCTGGTAACGGTTGACATGAACCCTTTAATATACTCCCTGCATGCCTTAACCGATTTGCTTTCGGTATCCTTATCACCGAAAAATCTTTCGGTAAGCCTGATCGCGCCAAGCTTCAGCGAGTTATCGAACGCGATATCCCTTCCGCGCCCAATAAGGAACTCTGTGCTGCCGCCGCCGATATCTATCATCAATATGCGCTTATCGAATACTGGTAGTGATTGCAGGATGCCGAGGTAGATGAACCGCGCTTCTTCAATACCGGAGGCAACTTCAACACGTATGCCCGCTTCAGTGCGTGCGCGCATAATAAATTCCTGCTGGTTTACTGCTTCACGTACTGCGCTTGTCGCGATGGCGCGCACCGGCGCGCCGGCTGAATCAGCCAGTGCGGCGAATTTTTTAAGCGCATCGATTCCCCTGTTCATCGCATCTTTGCCCAGGTGCTTCATATCGGTTGAGCCGGAGCCCAGCCTTACGCTTTCCTTCTCACGGCCAAGTATATTAAACTTGCCGGTATTCGTATCCACTTCAACTATCACAAGGTGAAATGAGTTTGTTCCAATATCAATTGCCGCTAAGCGTGGCTTTATCATTTAAATGTTACGTAAAGATCAATTATTGAATAATGTTATCTCTTTTTCCGAGATGTTCAATCTGCTCAGTATAACACCACGGACCAACTTTGCTGTTTCATAACTTTCACGCGCTTCCTGAATTGAAGGTATTCTGAATTCATCAGGATATCTCATGGCTATATTGTATGATGTTAGCCTTCCTGCATCAAGCTGCGGAAATTCTATGTCAGCCTTCTTACATTTTTCAATAAGCAGTTCCAGATTGTGTGTTTTGGAAAAGGATTCGGATTTGGACAATAAAAATGCTTTGAGAAACTTTTCACTTGATTGCTGCGATAGATAACAAATTACATTTGTTATAATTTTTTCCGCAGTGACAAAAAGCAGATTTCCGGCCGCCATGAAATCATTATTTGCGGAAATGAGCCACTTTTTTATTCTTTCATCAGTCACATTTCAATTCCTTCTTCGATAGCAGTATTAATCACATTTCCCTGTTCATACTGTATTGTTTCCACGTAACTCGAGGACCTTACCAACAGATCTATATTTATATCTTCTCTTGCCATTATTTTCCTGATTTCAGAACACAAGTTTTCCCTGGTGATCCAATCAGGTTCTTCTTTGATTATAACTAAAACATCATAATCACTGTCCGAATCATAACTTCCATTTGCTCTTGAGCCAAACAAAATAATCTTTTCAAGAGTATATCCGTTCAGATTGCTTTCTATTATATTTCTTATCCTGCTATTCATCATTCAAAAATACTCAAATCTTTGTGTTATTTCTATGTGTTTATAAAACTTCAGTTTTCTACTTCTATCTCACTATTTCGCTATTCCACTATTTCACCATTCCACTATTTCTCTATCTCACTATTTCGCCATCTACTGCGTCTTCACCCTTATCCACTCCAGGATCTCTTCAAGGAATCCCGGTACAAATGCTTTTGGGAGCTGCGGATATTCATTCGGACTCCCTGTACCTGCTTCCTGGAACAGGTGATTCGCATCAGGGAACACCTTTACCAGGTACTCCTGGTTGCCTGCTTTTTTCAAAGCGTCTTCCATCGGCGGGCGGTTTTGGCTTACCGGCACCTGCAGGTCTTTTCCGCCGAAAAGCATTAGTACAGGGATTGTCACTTTTTCCAAAGCTTTGGCCGGGTCATAGCTCAGGAAATACTTCATCCACTTGCTGCTGAACTGGCTGATAGTTTCATCAACGGTTTTCTCTATATACTCATCTTTATTCTTAATAGCTTTCTTTTCTTCCGCTGACATTTTATCAAAGCTGTCTTCAACATTCTGTGCGAGCTGTTCTTTAAGCTCCTTCATATCGCCGTTCTTCACAATATTGGCGTAGATAAGATCCATCACCATCGTATAACCTGTTATCTCGTTTTCGGTAGCGTTCTCAGCTTTCATTATCAACTTAGATTGCTCCTTAATTATATCGATTCCCTTCACGCCTGTGCCTGCCATCAGAATGATATATGAAACATCATCTCTTTGGATCGCAACTAAAGGTGCGACTATTCCGCCTTCGCTGTGGCCAAGCAGCCCGATAGAGCCCGCGAAGATATAATCTTTGGTTTTCAGCAGGTCAATGGCCGCGCCAACATCACCGGCAAAATCCATGGTGGTGGATTCATTCACGGTCTTGCCCTTAGAGCCTCCCACGCCGCGGTCGTCATATCTCAAAACTGCGATACCGTTGTTAGAAAGATATTCAGCAATTATTTTGAATATCTTAAATCCGTAAATATCTTCATCCCTGTTCTGTGCGCCGCTGCCTGTTATAAGCACTACAGCGGGGAACTTGCCTTCCTTTTTGGGATATGTGATAGTTCCGGCAAATGTATTCCCGTCATTGTAGAATGTTACCTCTTCGCTGTTGAATGTTTTTTCGGTGGTATCGGGCGCGGTTTGATCGGTCAGTTCACCCCGCACGAGATGGAACCTGCCGTTAATACCGGATTGAGAAAATGTACCGCCCATGGAATCTAAATAATAGATGCCATCGAATACCGCAGTGCGGCTTTCAGCGGGAAGCTCGAAATGTATCTTAGGATTTTTGAACGATACCTTATCAAGCACAAGCCCCATAGCGCCCTGCTCGGGAATATCCATAACAGCCTTCACTTCGCTGCCGGTGGTTGTGAACTTAACGGCAAACCCAAGCTTTGTGCCCATGATATCGATCGCGCCGTTCCAAGTTGTATCTATTTCAGATTGGCTAAAGGTGAATGAAGTGATCAAAAGAAAAGCTGCAAGTATAGTTTTGGTTCTCATTGGATTGCATGTTTTATAACCTGCGGAAATACAGGCGTTGTGTAATACAAAAATACAAAACAATTCAATAGACTGCTACCGGATAATTTCGCTCAAAAATACCGTATGCTCTGTTCAAGTTAATGTGGTTTTAAGAAGTCATTCAATTTTTCCAGAAGCCAGTTGCTTTCATATACAAAGCTTCCTTTTGTTACATAATTTCTGAGCAATTCCAGCTCTTCAATGTTACCCCCGGAAACTGCTTTGGTTAGCCTGAGTGAACAATCAAGAAACTCTTTGATCTCTAAAGTATAACGTTCTAATTTATCTTCATCCCTGATATAGTGTTTAAACGTATCTATCTGCGATAGTACCTGTTCATAATTGCCAAGCTCAAAATGAAGCTTAACCTGGAACGCTTTCACGTCATATTTGAATGCAAAATAGATCAAATCTATTTTGTTAATATGAAACAGTGATTGCTTAAATTCCTTTTTCTTAAAATAAATCATCATCTTCGCAAAATGCACCAGAGCTTCTCTAATATCAGGGTTAATTTGGCAAATATGCTTTTCCAGCAATTCCTCGGCATATTCAATATTGACGGCCAAAAAAACTATCAGGTAATTTCTGAAATTTGTTACAAACATATAATCGTCATGGGACCTTTCAAACAGATCTTCGCTTAATTCAAATCTGTAAACATCGGCAAGAGAGCCTAATACAACCCGGTCTTTAATTCTTTCATATTTTGAAATGCAATAATACTCCAGGCCCGTTAAAACAACTTTCACCAGCGGTTTATCAAACTTTTTCTTGAAAATTTGAAGACGACTAAATAAATAAAAGAAATTATCATCGTTAACCTGATCAAAATACAACTTATATATCCTTATATATACATCTACCAGCTGACGCTGATGTTCATTTTGAAATTGGTCCGGCACCAAGCTCAGGTTAAGTGATTGAATAAAACCCAATAGTGACGAAGGTTCAGTTTTTTTATGATAACCTGAGTTTATTTTTATCTGCATGGCTGCATACAAAAGATCGGTCATATAAAAAACAAGTAAGTTTTCTGTATGATTTTGATACGATGACAAATACTTTTCCGTTTGATTAATACCGGCGTAAAATTCGGATCTCACAAGTTCTGTCTTAGATATCAGATCAAACTTCTGCGCGGATATGCCCGTTCTCAGATTTGCCATCTTTAATATCTCATCGGCCTTTTTTTCGAACATACCGGCTAATCCGCGTTTTGAATATTCTTTCAATACCAACAATTCCTGATCATTCATTTTCTTAACAGATTCCTGTTTCATAAATTCATTTGTCAGCTTTATCAGATTCGAGAGCAATTTTCTCAGCAGATCCTCTTTCAGTATTGCGCCCGGGTAAACCCTGTTGAATAAATACTCTTTCTCAAAATTTCTGCTGCTGAAACCGGGATAAAACTTGATTATCTCATAGTAAAGTTTCGTTGTTGCTTCGCTTGTATTATAGTAAGGTGATTCAACAAACAAACCGAACTCTTTAATTTCCTTTTTAGAAAATGAACTCAAAATGTCAGTCAACGAAGTACTTAGCATCTGTTTTCATTCACTCTCTTTCTGTAATATTTGCAATAAAATTATCATTTTTTGCATTAAATTCAAGTGCCCACCCTCAATATCTTTCACAATCAACCGGATTTTTCTTTGCTCCGGCCGGTATCTGTGGTATATATTTGTCCTCGTTTGTGCACAAAGGTGCACACAGAAGTTTACACGAAATAAAAATACAAATTATGAAAACACTCACAAGAGAAAACTCAATCGCAAAGGGGTACCGGCTGCAGCCAAAAACACACAAACTGATAAGCGTACTATCGAAGCGGACAAAGAGCAACATAGATAATGTTCTTTGGCTGGCATGCAAAGATTTCAGTAAAAAGATGCAAACCGCAAAATAGACTTTTTAAAAAAAATTATTACTCACCAAATGAAAAATTTAATACTTGCTATACTGCTGTTCAATTCTGTAATTACCTTTGGATTTGAAAACGGTCAGCCTTCAATATCAGGGGTACTGCAAAAAGATGGTTCTTTGCTGCAGGGTATAAACGGAAGTTACAGCACCCTTGGATATCAAATGGGGTACACAAATTCAGGATCTCCGAAGTTTATCAGAAGTGATATGCCATCTGCCGGGTGGGATACTGATTATATTGATCCCAATGGAGTAGTAGGCTCCGAGGGCGGAATACAAACTGTTTGCGTTGTTGGAAATGAAATTTATGTAGGAGGATTTTTTCAAAGAATTGGCGGTATCAGAGCAATTTGTATTGCTAAATGGAATGGGACAAGCTGGAGCGCACTGGGTGCCGGACTTAATGATGCCGTTAAATCTATAGTTTCAATTGGCACTGACATATATGCAGGAGGATATTTCAGCGGTTCTGGTTCTACTAATTTACGTTTTGCCGCTAAGTGGAATGGAACAACATGGAGCGCATTGGGAACAGGTTTAAACAATAACGTTAACTCCATCGCAGTAATTGGAACCGATGTGTATTTTGGCGGGAATTTTACAACTGCGGGCGGAATAACTGCAAACCGCATTGCCAAATGGGACGGGGCAAACTGGTCCGCGCTAGGTGCAGGCATAAATAATTCTGTTTATGCGCTTGTTGCTATGGGCAACGATCTTTACGCAGGAGGCCAGTTCACTACTGCCGGTGGTTTGGCGTGCAGCAACATTTCGAAGTGGGATGGGGCTTCCTGGGGTGCATTGGGTACAGGTACTAATGCAGTTGTATATTCACTTGCTGTTTCGGGTTCCGACCTGTTTGCGGGAGGATTTTTCTCAACAGCGGGCGGCGTAACGGTTAACAGGATTGCAAAATGGAATGGTGCTTCGTGGAGCGCTTTGGGTACGGGAACAGTAACCGGCACTGTTTATGCTATTACAAACATTGGTACAGATATTTATGCTGCCGGTGATTTCATCAAAATGGGCGGAATAACAGTGAATGCTATTGCTAAATGGAATGGAACTTCTTGGAGCACGCTCAATACAGGACTGGGTTCATATATCTATTCGCTGGCAGCAATGGGTTCAAATCTTATCATTGGCGGAAGTTATGGATACTTGCAGTTTTATTATAAAGGGATCGTTAAATGGGATGGCTCTGCTTTTACTCCGTTTTCAAACCCAACCGGCCTGGGAGTAAACGGTATCGTCCGTTGTTTTGCAGTTTCGGGCAACGACCTGTACCTGGGAGGTAACTTCGGAACAGCCGGTGATAAATATGCCCGCAGTATTGCAAAACTTAGCGGTTCAACATACAGCACTCTTGGTACAGGAACAAATGGTTCTGTACGTGCAATTGTTGTTATTGGAAATGATGTTTATGCAGGGGGCGATTTTAACACGGCAGGCGGTGTAACGGTAAACAATATTGCTAAATGGAACGGTACAACATGGTCAGCGCTTGGTTCCGGAACGGACGGTCAGGTACAATCATTAATTGCCATCGGAACAGACTTATATGCCGCAGGCTCATTTGCAACAGCAGGCGGTGTAACCGTTAACAAGATCGCCAAATGGAATGGTACAACATGGTCAGCACTGGGTACAGGTACAAATAATGTAATTTATACACTTACTGCTATAGGAACGGATCTATACGCCGGAGGCACATTTACAACAGCGGGCGATATAACGGTAAACCATGTTGCAAAATGGGATGGTGCTGTATGGACAGCCTTAGATTCAGGTACAAACGGCTTCGTCTTTGCTCTTACTTCGATTGGAAATGATGTTTTTGCCGGTGGATTTTTTTCAATTGCCGGCGGCGTAACCGCTAACAAGGTCGCCAAATGGAATGGTACAACATGGTCAGCGCTTGGTTCCGGAACGGGACCAAATTCATCAGTTTATTCATTAACAAACACTGATGGTAATCTGATTATTGGGGGTAACTTTACAAAGGTAAACGGCTTACCCGTAAACAGAATTGCCAAATGGGATGGTACATCATGGAGTACCATGGGAAGTGGTCTTGCTCTTGGTACTGTCTCGGCTGTTGCTGTTAACGGTTCCAATTTATATGCGGGCGGAGATTTTACTTTAGCCGGCGGTAATGCTTCTGATTATATTGCTCATTACCAGGATGATGCCCTTCCGGTTCAGTTGAATTACTTTAGCTCCACATCTTCAATAAACAGCGTAATCCTGCGGTGGGAATCAACATGGGAACTGAACAACTCAGGTTATGATGTGGAAAGATGTAATGTAATTTCCGGGGGAGAGTTATCTCCTTGGTCTAAGGTTGGCTTCGTTCGCGGATCCGGAACAACAAATGAACCCCAAACCTATTCTTTTGAAGATAAGAAACTTAATACCGGAAAGTATAAATACAGACTGAAGCAGATCGATTATAACGGTTTGTTTGAATACTACGATCTGAATAATACCGTAGATATTGCAAGACCTTTTGAATTTAAGGTAAGTCAGAACTACCCCAACCCCGGCAATCCGATAAGTAAAATAGATTTCCAGATGCCTTTTGAAGGAAAAGTCTCTGTCAGGATTTACGATGTCCTGGGAAAGGAAGTTGCAACCATAGTAAACGAGATCAAAACCGCTGACTATTATACAATTGAATTTGACGGTTCAAACCTTTCATCAGGTGTATACTTTTACCGCATCACTGCCGAAGGAGAAGGTCAGAAATTTATTAATACTAAAAAAATGCTGATCGTTAAGTAATTACAGCTTCATCCAGAATCAGTTTTCGGTTATAAATATTTATAATAGCTTTGCAATTTAGTTTTCTACCGGGTAAAACACAGGTTGCTCTCTCTCCCTGCAGATATAGCCCGAGTAACATAAAAAAAGCCTTCCGGGGGGATACCGGAAGGCTAGTTTATTGTTGCTAAGCAGTTCTTAAACCAGCACTGCCATATTGGTCATCTTTGGATCAGTATTAGTGATCCAGTTTATACGGTGCGCCCGCAATATCAGATGCGAATTCCGAAGATGAATCATCATACAGTGATTTATGTGTAGATGCACTGATGAACGCGTTGAATCTTCCGTGATGATGCTGGCCGCCGATCGTAAATGTTTTCTCGTAAACTCTGTCCCATCCTGAGCCGTTAACTGTCTCGGATGTCATAGCGAACGGTTCCCTGTGGAATCCGAAGTTTCTCTTTCCCCAGTGCCATGCAACTATATCCTGCTCCGGCTGGGTTGAATATGTATTTACAACTAACCTGATCTGGTCGCCTATAGCGAACTCGTTTATACCGCTGCCGCTCCAGTGAGGAGGCCTGTTAACTGTGAATACATTCTGTGTGAAATCAGGACCTGTATAGGTGCTTACAAGCGTGCCGTTCCTGTAAACCTGGATCTGCTGCATCTGTATATACTGTTCACTGTTCTGCGGTGTTGTTGTGCCGCCATCAACCATTGATACCTGGTATAACCTCCAGTTACTTCTTGGTCTTGGATTACGTGCAATTCTTTTGAATGTTGCTGTCCTGTGGAAAACTTCTGTATAAGGTTTAGTTATTGAATCAACAACGCCGTTTACTACACCGATAATTATATAATTTCCGGTTATAGTTCTTGTAATGTTGGCATACTTTATTGTATCGCCTTCTGATGTAATTGTGACCGTAACGCTGCTTCCGGTGATCTTTCTGCCCCACCTGATGAGTGAATCGATCGGTGTATCGCCGCCGTTGTTACCAACAGCTCCGCCGTCATCAAGATCGGTTACTTCGCTGTTCATCAGGTCATCTTCTTCGCCGTTAACGCCTGAGTAACCCCTGGTGATCACTTCCTGTATGAATTCATCATCGGTCTGGTTATCAGATACACTGTTATCTGAGCATGCCGCAAAATAAATTGCTAATACGGGAATTGCGGCAAGTAATAGCAGTTTTTTTGATGGTTTTAAGAATTTCATTTGTGATTTCTCCTTTATTTATGAAATTATCTGTTTATTTCGTTTTTTGCGTGTTTTTGAACAATTTTCAGGTGGTTATAACCCTTTTGTACTTATAAGACAAAAGCATATTAAAAAGGTTTAATGTAATTCCCGGAAATATTGCATCACTTTTATTGCTGTTTGAGGCTCTTAATATATTTTTCTGTAAGTACATCCTTAATTTTCATTTTTCTTAACTTGCTTTCACACCATGAAGAAAAATCATAATATTCAAAAACTCCTTCATCCTTGTCGTTTCTTAATTCATTCAGATTGCCTTCCAGTGTTTTAAATAATTCCGATTTATCCTCTTTTTCAGATCTGATCACTTTATTGAAGAATGTTAGCATTATTCTCTCTATTTTGTACAGCTTCTCTGATTTTGAAAGATATCTTTTTGTTGATTTGGTAATATATTCTATCAAGTCATAATTCCCCAATTCATAATGTATAAGTAACTGCAGCAATAAGATAAAACAATACACTTCCAGGAATTTAAGCGAATCCGGGTCGTTTAACAATTTGTTTGAAAGCCTCAAAGCGTTATCGTAGTCTTCTGTGGTAAAATAAATAAATGTACCCATTTGATAAGTTACATTTTTTACTGACTTATCAATTACAGAAAAATTCTCCTCTACCAGCATTTCAGCTTTAACAAGAACATCAATTGCTTTATCAAACTTACAGGAGGTGTGATATGCTGAGAGTAAAATATCGTAAATTTTACCCTGGGCTGTCACCCTGACAAGCCGCGGGATGTGTATTTTTGTGGTTTCCAAAAAGTTTTTTAGCCTGTCTGCTGATATTTCCAGGTTTTCAATATCTCCTTTGTAAAAATATTGCAAAACATAGTTCTGAAATGTAGCAAGATATCTTTCAACGTTCGATCTTAATAATGCTGAATTATCTTCCATGATCTTTAACGAAGCCCTGTTAAACTTCATTGCGTTCTCTGTATTAAATTTTGATGTATGATACAGGTGAAAAGTTTCCATCAAAAACTGCTCTGCCCTTTTAGACTTTGTGTTTTTGAACAATTTCTCATAGCTTAGCACAAAAGTGTTTTTTATGAACCTCTTATCTTCATCTTTATTCCTGATATATCCATACATTAAAAAATACAGGTAAGTTTTTGTGAATATCTCATTATACTCTGATAGATTTTTCAGCAGTAACATAATATTGCTTTCTTCTTTGTGCAGTTCCCTGATCTTCTTCTCGTCGCGTTTTAATTGTTTTAAGATCAGTTTTTTTTCGACGGCAACAATCTGAAGCAGCGCTGTAAAATCCTCTGATTGGTATGCTGCTTTTTTTGCTTTTAGAAGCAGTTTTTCAGATTGACCGTAGAGTCCCCTGTTGTATAACTGGTCTGATTTTTTTACCATTACAGATACTTTGTAAGTATAATTGAGCCTGTTTGCAAGTCTTCCTAATGCATCCAGTACTGCATCATATAGCTGGTTTTTCAGTACTGAAAATTGTTTTATATGGCTGAATTTCTGTTTCAGCTTTTTTTCATCGTATACACTTTGTTTATCAATTTCATCAAAAAGCTTGATATATATTTTGCCCTCACCGGTATCATAAGCAGAACGTTTGAAATATGTTTTTTCTGATTTGGCAAGAGTCTTTATCAGGTCAAACAGATCATTACTTGGAGTTTTCATTGAACACTAAGTTTTTATATAATTTTACTCACAATAATAGCGATTCTTGCTATGAAATCAAATAATTATCCAGTTAGGACTAAATTGAAAACTAATTTATGACATTAAAAAGATTTTATATGACAGCAATTGTTTTGTAGTTTTGTGCACATTTAAATTGTGCACACATAAAACAGAAACCGTGTAAATGAACATCAGAAAGAATACTACTGTAGCAAAAGGTTACCGCCTTAAACCTCAAACACATAAGCTTATAAAAAAGATACAGAAACAGCTTAAGGGAAGCCAGGAAGAGGTAATATCAGAAGCACTAAAACATTACAGCCTGCAAATAAATCAAAGATCAAATATTACTATTCCAAAACATGAAAACAATTAAATTTTTGACCGCAGTTTTATTTATTCTCGTTGTAAATACTCTGTATTCACAGCCGGCATGGGTATGGCAGAACCCCAAACCAAGCGGGTATGATATGAATGCTGTTTGCTTCATCAACAGCAGCACCGGATTTCTGGGCGGAGCTAACGGCGAGCTTTACAGAACTACCAACTCGGGCGCTGATTGGAACAGGATCACGCTGGCGACAACCGAAACCATTCAATCCATCTGTTTTACAGATGCCAACACAGGATATATGGGAGCCGGCAGGTTCCAGTGCCTTATGTTTAAGACTACGAATGGCGGATTGAACTGGACGGAACAAAACCTGGGATTGCAATACGGGCCGCGGTCTATAAACTTCATTAATGCCGCCACTGGTGTTGCCGCTCACCAGCAAGGTGATATTCTCAAAACCACGAACAGCGGGGTGAACTGGATATCTGTAAATACAAGCATAAGTTACAATGCCGGCGTTTGGCAATGCTCTCCTTCCGTAATATACTCGGCAGGCTCAACAAGTATTTCTAAATCAACAGATGGCGGCGGTAACTGGATCACGCAAACAACCAACTCAGGCGATATTCTTTCTATCTGTTTCACCGATACCGATAACGGATTGGCAGCCGGAAGGAACGGATTAATGC
This sequence comes from Ignavibacteria bacterium, assembly GCA_014879675.1. Taxonomy (GTDB): domain Bacteria; phylum Bacteroidota; class Ignavibacteria; order Tepidaquicellales; family OLB5; genus OLB5. The sequence continues at coordinate 24,666 of JACSRQ010000055.1, read as the reverse complement.
TGCGAACATCCAACGGCGGATCGAACTGGAATACGATCACTGTAAGCGGAATGTATGACATCTATATGCTGAGATACCAGAATGCCTCAACCGTGTTTGCATGCGGCCAGGGCGGCGCAGTTGGTAAAAGCACTAATGGCGGGCTGAACTGGATAGTTACCTACCCCGGCGAAACCTACTTCAATACACTGCAATGCATTCAGCCATTAAATGCCAATGATATTTTTATGTCAGGCGCATTTGGCACCATAACAAGATCCTCGAACGGCGGCACTAACTGGCTCCAGCTTTTCGGCAGCGTAAACAATGAACTGTACTACTCGCACTTCACTGATGATAACAACGGCTATGCCTCTTCTTTCAACAGTGTTATTAAGACTACAAACGGCGGGGTTAACTGGATAAAGCTGAGTTCGATAGCATTTGGCGGACCCGTTTACTATAGGAATCCAAGCACAGGTTACCACGCAGCTATGAACTCGGGCTTACTTTACAAAACAACGAATGGCGGAGCAAACTTCACCCCGCTGATAACCGGTTATCCGTCACCTTTCCGCAGTATCAATTTCACAGATGATAACACCGGTTACTTGGTTACTTCAAATGCGAAAACTCTCAAAACAACGAACGCGGGCGCAAACTGGCAGCAAATAGATTCAACTGATAATGCCTATTATGCCGATATGACTTTTACAGATCCGCAAACAGGGTATCTATCCGGTTACAAAAACTCGCCTGCCGGTGCACTCATCAAAAAAACAACCAATGCAGGATTAAACTGGACAGAACAAACACTCAGCTCACCACTTGCCATGACAACCCTTTGGTTCGTGAACAGCAATACAGGATTTGCCGGCTCAAACTCCAGCGGGCAGAATTTCTACAGAACTACAAATGGCGGGGTTAACTGGATTGCGGGTACACCGGTAACACCGTATATAAATGACATGTATTTTGTGAATGAAAACATTGGATATACAGTAAGCCTGTTTGGAAATTTTTACCGCACCACAAACAGCGGAACAAACTGGGTGCAGCTAACTACCCCCGTTGATTACGCAATAAGAACAATGTATCACAACAATAATACAGGGACTACTTACCTGCTCGGGGCCGGAGGAATGATATTGAAAAGCACCAACGGCTCAATAACAGGTTTCGGGCAGAATGAAAACACAACTCCCGATAATTACAGGCTGGAACAGAACTATCCCAATCCGTTCAATCCGGTGACAAGCCTGAAGATACATATACCAACCGGCGGATTTGTAAAGCTTGCTGTATATGATGTAACCGGCAAAGAAGTGGAGGTTCTTGTTAATGGAGAACTAAACGCAGGTACTCATAAAGTAGAATTCGATGCCTCAGGTTTGCCTTCGGGAGTGTATTTTTACCGGCTCAGCAGCGGAAATTTCGTGTCCACAAGAAAAATGGTACTAATCAAATAGAGAATAAAACCCATGAGAAATACAATAATATTATTTATCTTCTGTATCATCGCTCTTCAGGTTTCCCTGTTTTCGCAGTGGGAAAGTGATACAAGGCTTACAAACAACAATAACAATTCATTTCCCGCATACAATAATGCAAAAACCATTGGCTCGAACGGAGCAGTTCTGCATACTGTGTGGGCGGATGAAAGAGACGGAAATGCCGAAGTCTATTATAAGAGATCTCTCAATTCAGGAGTAAGCTGGGAAGCGGATTTAAGGTTAACCAACAGCACCGGATCATCATACTTCCCGGCTATTCATGTTTCGGGAAACATGATTTTGGTGGCATGGTCAGATAACCGTGACGGCAATTTCGAGATATATTTCAAAAGGTCAGAAGATGGCGGCAGCACATGGAGCGCAGATACAAGGTTAACCTCCAATACCTCCGGATCTGACTATCCCTCAATAGCAGCTTCGGGAAGTATTGTAATCATTGTATGGCAGGATCTGCGTGATACGGATTACGAAATATACTTCAAACGCTCAACCGATGGCGGTAATAGCTGGGGGGCCGATCAGAGAATTTCCAATAACACCGCGTTTTCACAATATCCCTCAGTTACAATATCAGGATCAAAAGTTAACATTGCATGGGAAGATAACCGCAACGGCAACAGGGAGATCTATAACCGTTATTCCAATGATGGCGGTTTAACATGGAGCGGAGAGAACCGGCTGACTAATAACTCATCATCTTCAACTTCGGTCTCCGTTACTTCGGAAGGTGATTTTGTGGACCTCTCGTGGTCTGACCAGAGAGACGGAAATTGGGAAATATATTACAAGTACTCTGTCAATGGCGGGGCAAGTTTCAGCTCTGACCAAAGGCTGACAAATGCAGCGGGGAATTCATGGTATCCCTCTATAATAAGTTATGACTCATTCATTCATATCTGCTGGCAGGATGCAAGGGACGGCAACAATGAGATCTATTACAAATTATCGACCGATGGCGGAACAACCTGGTTGGCGGATTCAAGGCTGACAAATAATGGCAGTGCTTCAGGGTTCCCTTCAATAAATATTTCCGGCTCGGCGCTGCATGTTGTTTGGAATGATAACCGTGATGGCAACACCGAGATATATTACAAAAAGAATCCCACCGGAAATCCGATCGGCATTACGCCGGTTTCCACAATTGTACCCTCGGATTATTCACTTGGGCAAAATTACCCTAACCCGTTTAATCCGATGACCAACATAACTATTCAATTGCCAAAAAGCGGATTTGTGAAACTTTCAGTTTTTGATGTAGCCGGGAAAGAAGTTGGCTTGCCGGTAAATGAGGAACTGAATGCAGGTACATATAAGATAGATTTTGATGCCTCGGAGCTGCCTTCGGGAGTGTATTTCTACAGACTCCAAACCGATGAGTTTACTGCAACTAAAAGGATGATCCTGCTAAAGTAAGCAGAATTAAGCCGCAGTTTATCAGAGCGGTAACATATTGTAACATCACCTCCGGAACCATATGGTAACAAGGCACAGTTACCATAATGCTGATAGGGATGAATATGAAAAAAATTATACTGCTATTTATTACCATGTTGAGTGCCGGTTATACTTCAACGTACTCGCAGTTCACCAAGACACAAATGGAAGAGCTGACTGCGATTGGGATATCTGAAGCCATAGAGCCGAAAAATACTTCAGTTATAAGGCGTGCTAACGAGATAACTGAGCCTTTTAAAGAGGGCGATTATATTCAGAATGTATGCGCCATATTTGATGATGTTTTCAGGAACTGGAACTACCAGCGCGACCCCGGCGGAATGGAGTACTTTGAAAAGGCCGGTGTATCGGTTTATACATATACAGGTGATTGTGATGACTACGCCACGCTTATGATATCGCTTATTAAATCAATTGGCGGCGAAGGAAGGGTTGTGTGCGTTTCCGGGCATGCGTACCCCGAGATTTACCTTGGCAGAGATATGACTGAGGATGAACTTGAATCCGTGCAAAACAGTATTAACCGGTATTATGAAAACAAGGGCTCGAGAACACGCGCCAATTTTTTGAATTATCACACAGACGCTAACCGAACAGTGTGGCTTAATCTGGATTACCAGGATCGTTACCCCGGCGGCAGGTTCGTTGAGTATTCCCGCAATGCCGAACACCTTGTTATTTACTCCGATGGCAGCTTTGAGCTTGCTTACCTGAACAAATAGCAGCCGGTACATTATCTTAAGTCATATTTCATTTAGGGTGAAAACAGAAAAGAGGGTCATAGCCCTCTTTTCTGTTTGAGATCGTGCACGGTCCGGAAAACATACCATGCAGATAATTAACTCTCCTGTCCTTTGGGGGATTTATTAAAACAGAAAGTAATTATACTTTATTTCTTTTAACCGTTGAAAGATCATTTAACCAATATCATTTTCTTAGCATCACTGAAACCCGCAGTTGTGATCCTGTAAAAATACACACCGCTTGTGAGCCCCGATGCGTTGAAATCAACCTTGTATTCACCTGCCATTAATGTTTCATTCACAAGCTCAGCAACTTGCCTGCCTGTTACATCAAACACAACCAGCTTCACCAAACCTGATTCAGGGATTTGCAGCTTGATATTGGTTGTAGGGTTGAACGGGTTCGGATAATTCTGGCTTAACTCATACTTCTCAAGTATGATATTTGAAACCGGCTGGATCCCAATTAACTCACCTCCGCTGTTTGTTGTCCGTAAAACCCCTGAATTAGTTGAAACCCAGCCGTTAGCTGTGCTTCCCGGGGCAAATGAAATTGAATTGGCGCTGTTGGGAGATCCGGCCCACTGAAGATACCAGTTTAAACCGCCATCAAAAGTTTTTATCACTCCGCCCGAGTTGCCGAAAAAACTTCCAGTTGCGTAGCCCGTTGTAACACTCACCATTAGAACGCACTTAATATCGTTCACATCAGAATGGATATTTACGGTATCCCATGAGTTTCCGCCATTGGTGGTTCTGTACATTTTTTTATAACATCCTGCAAATCCGGTTTCGGCATTCCTGAAATATACATGATCAACCGCATTAAAAACATTATTAAGCTGTATAACCCAGTTCAAGCCGCCATTGGTTGTTCTGATGACTTTTCCGGTAGTTCCCTGGCTTCCGCTTGCCCATCCTGTTTGATCATTTAGAAAGAATACTGAAGTAAGATATGATATCTGTGAAGGCGAGTAAGATGTCCAGTTACTTCCTCCGTTGGTTGTTTTTAAAACTTTCCCGGTTTCGGTTGAAAGGTACCCTGTGTTGGAGTTGATAAAGTCCAATCCGGTTAAAGTTTCAAATCCCGCAAATGTTTCCACCCAGTTTGTCCCTCCATTGGTGGTCTTCATGAAGCTGCCATCGGCTCCGCAAGACCATCCTGTAGATGAATTATAAAACTGTATTTCAGTGCGCTGGTTCTCATACGCAAGATTTGTTTGTTTGACCCAGTTAATGCCGCCATTGGTTGATTTATGAATATCGTGGCCGGCGGAAAAGATAATCTGGTTCGTAACCGAAACAATATCGTTAGAGTTGCCATATGTTCCGGGCAGATCATATTCAGTCCACTGTGAATTCGCAGCAGTTGTTAGTAATACAAGTGTAAATAAAGATATAAGTACTTTTGTTTTCAAAATTCTTGTTATTAATTTTATTAGATTTATTTTTACTATTTCTGTGAAGCCTTAATTTCCGCTTCAGATTTATACCTGCAGCGCGAGGCTTGGTGTTCCATGTGTTCATTCCGGAACCCGTTATTTAACCAGTACCATACGTTTAGTTTCCGTGAATCCTGCTGAAGTTAGCTTGTAGAAATAAACACCGCTTGTAAGACCCGATGCGTTGAAATCGACCTTGTATTCACCTGCCATCAATGTCTCATTCACAAGCTCTGCAACTTGCCTGCCTGTTACATCAAACACTACCAGCTTTACCAAACCCGATTCAGGAATTTGCAGCTTAATATTGGTTGTCGGGTTGAACGGATTCGGGTAGTTTTGACCAAGGGAATATTTCTCAGGCAGATTGCCGGAGATCGGCTCTATTCCTATGGTAGATCCATATTTTATCAGCAATGTTTTTCTGATACCCGCAGAGTCTGTGTTTCCTGAAACAATAAGGCTTCCATCCTGTAAAATATGGAGTGATTTGAATCCCTGTGAACTGTTCAGGCCGGGTCTTTCTATGTTCCAGTCTAAATCACCCGCTGAGCTGAACTTAGCTGTCAAAAGACTTACGGTTTGAGCAATCGGGTCAAACATATCGGCGATAACATATATATTATCAGAACCGTCTAATTTCATATCGCGGATTCCCTCGGGCCTGTTTCCGGGATGTTCATACGTTTTTACCCACAACTGTGAACCGGCCGGAGAGTATTTAATTAACAGCAGATTTGAAGATGTGTTCAATGGTGTTGTAGCTCCGCCTAGAATGATATTTGCACTCAAATCAAAAGAAATATGACTCGCATAGTCACTCTGGTTCGAAACAGGGTCGTTGTATGTTTTCTGAAATATCAATGAGCCGTCATCCCTGCCATACTTCAGAAGCAGCGAGTTGGTTCCCTGGTTGGAAACCGTTGTACTTCCTGCGATAAATATGTTGCCATCGGGGCCAACTGCAATATCACGGGGATTGTCATCCATATGCGAAGCGCCGGTATATGTTTTGCTCCATTCTATCGTAAAGCTGCCGTTTGTATTTATCTTTCTTACTATAAAATCCTGCTCTTCATTCGCAATCAGATCACCTGCGCAAACCGCATAAATATTGAGCGAATTATCTTTTACCATTTTTATCATCCGGTACGAGAAATTGTTTGCAACACCCAGTGATATATACGAAAGTGAGTCGCCGGTAAAAGCATACTTTGCTATGCCGCATTCCGTATACCCGTTATATTGCAATGTCATGCCTACATAAATTCCGTCTCTTGCAACCAGCGAAACACCTTCGGCTTCACGGTCAGCAAAATTCGTCCTGTTTATTCTTTTCACCCAGAGAATATTCCCGTTCGTATCATATTTTAAAAGTATCGCGTCATGCACACCTCCGGGGCCCCTTGTGCTTGTCCCCGTAACGTAAATATTCCCACTGCCGTCAAAACAAATATCGTTGGGCTGCTCTATGCCGTTGTAGCTGTAGTTGTAGATTTTGGTCCATAAACGTGCGCCGGAAGAATTATATTTAACCAGCATGATGTCATCGCTTGTACTTGCCGTTCTGGTGCTGGCTGAAATGTAGGTGTTGCCATCGGCATCAACTATTGATTTGTCGCCATAGTCATCTCCTGTTCCGTTTGGATTGTTATAGGTTCTGGACCATATTTCTGATGGCTGGGCATAAACAAATGTACCCGCGAAAACGAAGAAAATGGCAAACATAAAAATTAGCTTTGCCGTGAATGAAATTCCCGATCCTGCTGAGGAAGTTGTGTAGTGTTTGTCTTTCATATTATTTTTTGTTTAATTTATTGATGTATGTTTTGTTATTGTTCTTCTTTTTTTCTGAATCATTTTTGGTGCTCATGCTGTTGGTTTTTCCGTCCTTGCCGTTCGTTCCGCACTCAAACAGCAGCTCTGAAAGATGTGAATAATAGAGTTTATCCATCATGGTCTCTGTGCTTACACGGTCTGTATCTCTTTGCTTCTTACCATCGCCCTCAACCTTTTTTTTGATTTTCATTACTCTTCAAAAATAGCATCTGCCCGGTATGCTCTTCAATTAGAACTATTTGCCGGTGTAACCTGAATCAGCGCAATATTTTGCACTATAACCGCTTATTAACCGGTCAGTAGATCACTTTTATCTCGATTCCGGCATCCTTTAGGCAATTATCCGGAGTAAAAAAAACTGATTTGTAATAACTTTTTTTTAGATTAAAAGTTTTATTAACTTGTAACCTGCTGCCTATTACAGTAAAATGTCTTAGCAGGCAATAAACTCATAGTTTTCAATATATTATTCACTAAGAAGTAACTACTTTTGTAATCTAGATATGCTCAAAACCAACTTCATAGATGTGATCAAAACTCTATCAAAGGAGGAAATGAAAAAGTTCTCTGATTTTGCCAATTCCCCTTATCATAATTCATCAAAGTCTGTGAAGAAGCTGGTAGAGCTTGTGAAGAAATATCACCCTGATTTTGAGAACAGGAATTTCACAAAAGAAAAGATCTATGCAAAGGTATTTTCCTCTGAAGTGTATAATGACCAGGTAATGAGGAATCTAATGAGCGATGCTTTACAGCTTTGCTATGATTTTCTCGTATCCGAAAGCCTGCTCAAAGATCAAAATTTGAAAATGAGATCTATCCTGCATGCGTTGAGGACGAGAAACCTTGACGCACAGTATGATAAGAATCTTAAGGCTGCATACGCGGCGGTGCAAAAGGATCACTCCTTCGATTTTTTATATTTCGAAAATCTTTACAAGCTTGAAGGCGAGGTTTTTCTCAACGAGATAACGCACAACCGGCAGGAAGGCGTTTACCCCGTTGTTGTAAGGCAGGGTGAGCTGCTTACTTACGATTATATCTCGAAGCTGATTAACCACATAATCGATATGAAGGTGAACGAAAGATACTATAGCATGAAGGATAGTAATTCATTCACCCTGAAGCTTTTTGAAGGGCTTGATATGGATTCGATACTTAACAAGCTTAAGGTTTCCTCGGAAAAAGAGCATTCCGTGCTGCTTATCTTTTATTACAGGGCAATGCTCTCGCTCAACGGAAAAGAAGAAGATTACGTGAAGTTCAAAAAATTACTGCTCGATAATATTTCGCTGTTCAACAGGTCAACCAACTATAACTTCATCACCACCCTTGAGACCTTTTGTATCGATAACATAAAGATAGATTCTGCAAAATTCAGGGCAGAGCTGAACACAATTCACAGAAAGTCAATTGAGCTGAACCTGCTGAAGCTTTACGAAGAAGGAACTCTGCATCTTCTGAAGTTTTGGAACATCTTTATAAACTCGGTTGAAATTAACCAGGTAAATTGGGCTGAGGAGTTTGCAGAAAAGCACCATGCTGATCTTGAGCCTGAGATCAGGGAAGGAGCCATAAATTTCGCGCGGGCAATTATTCTTTATAAACGGAAAGAATATGATAAGGCGCTTGAGATGCTGAATAAAACCAAGCTTAGCCAGTTCCTGTTCAAGCTTTCAATGAAATCATTCTATTTAAGGATATACTATGAAAAAGGCGATTTCCAGTCTGCCGGGTTTGCGCTTGATTCATATAAACAATTCCTGTATAAAAATAAAAACATGAACGACACTTACAGAAATTTATACCTGAACTTTACGGCAATATATTACGAGCTGCTGAAGATGAAATCAGGTGAAAAGAAGGCAGACCCGAATGAGGTGAAAAATAAAATTGATGCCGTATCTCCCAATCTGCACAGCAGGCAGTGGCTGCTGGAAATGATCGAGAATCTTTAAACAAAATACTCCCGCGATGCCGAACACCCGGTTATTTACCCCGATGGCAGCTTCGAGCTTGCTTACCTGAACAAATAGCATTTTCTGAAAAAAACAATTGCAGGACCTCTCAAGCGAGTAAGTCCTGCAACCGATTTACCTATTTTACAATTGGGGGTTATATACAGGTAAATTTTTTAATCTTCTAAAATACTATTCCCATGCATTTTCATATGCATTGAATACAACTGTCCTTATGCTTACATCAGCGCCAATTTCTGAATTAGTCATTAACGCCAGATCAACATCATTTGGAAACTGGATGATAAGTCCGCGCATATTCCCCTGGTTTCCGCCTGCGGGTCCGGTATTATTTATTGAACCGCCGTGATTGAAATACTCGCCATGCGCTCCATTAAGCGTTCCGTTTTCTGACCAGCCAATGTAATTATCCCTCATAATATTCCTGTTTACGGCTGAGAGTATATCGTTGTTGTACCTGATATTTGCCAGAAAGTTCGCAAGATCGATTGCTGATAAATAATAACCGCCGCCGCCGCATATCATATACCAGTCACCATAATCAACGCCGGGTGTATTTGCGGCGTTTGTGTAGAACAATGTCGGCTGTTCACCCGCCGGGCTTATACAATCCGCATTCAACACACCTATCTTATCGAAAATTTCCTGTTGAATGTAGAGCCTATAGAAGAAGCTTGCAGATGTTGCGTTCATCTCTCCAATAGAAGGCGAGCCGGGTAACCCTTTCCATAAAGCCGGAACAATTACCCTGCATAAGGCGTAATTCATATTTTGATACAAATGAGTCTGCGGATTTATGCAGCCTGTCGCCACTGAATCTCTTAACGCGTTAAACGAAAGTGTCGCGTCAAAGTTTGAGTTGGCGGAATTGAATCCTGTTCGGTGAGTAAGCAGGCTCTTGAATGTCAAACTGCCTACCCCGGTTCCTAAATTCCAGTCAGCCGGCAGCCATGGCGCTATTAGTGAATCAATTGTCAGTCCGCGTCTTTCAAGCAACTGTAATACTGCGGCTGCTGTGATGGTCTTGGTTATTGATGCAATGTTCATTCTTTTTGTGGTTGACTGCAATATCTGCCCGTCAAGTGATGTCCTTGCAAATCCTGAATCACCCGACCGGTTAAGCTGCCCGTTTAGATTTATTGCATAAACATAGCCTACCGTAGCACCATCAAGTGAATCCCTGAGATTCTCTTCAAACTTATCCATATTAAATTGCGGATCGTTTGACTGAATGTTATTAATTCCCTCTTCGCCGCATGAAGTTAAGAACGCGGCTAAGATCAGTGTTACTAAATAGATAAGTTTATTCGCTTTTATTCGTTTCATACTTTCTTAAAAATTTTTCCTTTATGGTTTATATTTTGTACTTCAGTTACTTTACTAATATCATTTTTTTAATTTCAGAAAATCCTTCGGCTTCAAGCCTGTAAAAATACACGCCGCTGGTGAGGCCCGATGCGTTGAAATCGACCTTATATTCCCCTGCACCAAGTGTTTCATTCACAAGCTCAGCAACTTCCCTGCCTGTTACATCAAACACAACCAGCTTCACCAAACCTGATTCAGGAATTTGAAGCTTGATGTTTGTTGTGGGGTTAAACGGATTCGGGTAGTTTTGATAGAGTTCAAATTGTGCCGGTATCTCATTTGACATCTGCTGAATGCCTATTGTACTGCCAAGCTTATATATACCAAAATCCCTGTCACTGTTCAAAAACCTTTTATGATGTCCGCTTATTAATACATTATAATTATTATCAAGAACCATTGAGGTCAGGGTGTCTGATGTTGAAAGGCTGTAATGCGCTGCCCAATGCATGTTTCCAAGGAGAGTTGAATATTTTATCACGGTATAATCTGTGCCGTTGGAACCTTCATTTGAAGTGCCCCCGACATATAAAGCTCCGGCATTATCTAGTGCAATTGATGAAGCCCAGTCATTGCCATTGCCTGCGCCGTTATAAAGGTTTGTCCAAAAAAGATTACCTGCCTGGTTTATTCTGCATGTTGCGATATCGTTGCCGGCTACACCGTTATAAACTCTTCCTGTCAAATACACGCTGCCATCACTTCCAACAACCATGTCTTTTAATATATCCGCCCCGCTTCCGGATCCGTTGTAAGTGCGTACCCATTGCTGAACACCGAAATTATTGTATTTTATTACGCAGAAGTCATATGATGTCCCGGTATTCATAACCGAACCGCCCACAAGTATATTGAAAGATTCATCAAAACATATTTTATCACCTGCGATAATACCATTTGCTGTACCTTTGTACGACCTTGTCCACACAGTATCGCATGCAGTGTTAAATTTGCAAGTAACAATGTTATTCTTATATGAACCGGTTAAATATACATTCCCGAAATTATCGGCGATAATATCAAAGAACGAGCTATAATTATCTGCTGTAAATGGAAGATAGCCCAGGTTGTTAAGAGTGCCGTTTGGGTTTATTTTTACAAAATAAGGCTGAATCTGGTTACCGTTTAAGAATTTGCCTGCAACATAAATATATCCGTCATTTGCAACCGTCAGGCATGTTGGAATCTTATAGTTATCTATCGGGGTGTTTTCAAATATCCACACAAGAGTGCCTGAAGGGTTGTATTTTAATACAATTATCCTGTGCGGATTCTGCCCAACCGATGATTGATTATAAACTGCGCAAAATACATTCCCCTGCGCATCAATTACAATATCTTCAGGCATATCGTCAGCATCCACTTCACCAGCATATATTTTTGCCCACTGCTGCACCCCTGCCTGGTTATACTTTATCAGTACAATATCATCTTTTGTCTGTGCGTTAAATGTTGTTCCAAGAACATATAGGTTTCCGGCAGCATCCACAACAGATCTGAATGCGCGGTCATTCGTGTTATTTATCCCGTTGTATGAATTTACCCACATTTGAGCAGGCTGCGATATGAGACCGGTTGAAATACAGAGGAACATCATGATAATGGTAACAATTTTTAAAGACATTTTATTTATTGTTTTCATTTTTTTATATGATCAGTTTATTTTATAAAGGCAGTTATTTAACTAATATCATTTTTTTAACTTCACTAAAACCTTCTGTAGTCAGTCTGTAAAAATATACACCGCTTGTAAGACCCGATGCGTTAAAATCAACTTTGTATTCACCTGCCGTTAATGTTTCATTCACAAGCTCAGCAACTTCCCTGCCTGTTACATCAAACACAACCAGCTTTACCAAACCTGATTCAGGAATTTGAAGCTTAATGTTAGTTGTGGGGTTAAACGGATTCGGATAGTTTTGGCTGAGCGAATATTTTTCCGGCACGTTTCCGGAGATAGGCTCGATACCTATGAATCCGCCGCCACTGTTGGTTGTACTAACTATCGCCCCGTTTGATCCGCACATCCATCCAATTGAGGTGCTGCCCGGCGCGAATTCTATATCCTTCATAGAAACATTCGGCAAAATGGTGTTTTGTTCACCCCATGTCATGCCGCCATCGAGGGTTTTGTAAGTATTATCCCAATTGGAGGCGTAACCAACATTTTCATTCGCCATATAAAAGGTCAGAAAATATCCCGAGGTAGGAAGGTTTACATCAACCCAGTTAGCGCCGCCGTTGGTTGATTTGAATACCCTGCTGTCACTTGAAGCAAATCCCGTCGAGGCATTAAGGAATTGAATTTTTTGAATTGGCCTGTCAAAGGTTTGCATTGTCTGCCAGCTATCGCCGCTGTTGGTTGACTTTAGAATAATTCCATCTTGTGATTCACCTCCGCCTATCCATATAATACTCGCATTGTAATTCGCAATACTTCTCAATTCCAGAGAAGTTCCCGGGTTTTTGGCTATCCAGTTTGCGCCTGCGTTCGTTGATTTATAAAGTTTGCCAGAACCTCCGCATACAAGCCCGGTAGATGCGTTTACAAACAGAATATCCCAGAAAGATTCGGTACCTGCAGTTTGTGTTGTCCACGCCGTTCCGCCGTTTGTCGTTTTAAATATCTTGCCGTCGTATCCGCATCCCCATCCTGTAGTGGCGCTGTAGAATGAAATTCCGAAGACGATTTGAAAATAGCCCGCAATAGTCAGCGGCGTCCATGTTGTACCGCCGTTTACTGTTTTTAATACTATCTGGCCGGCGCAATAAACGGTCTGCTGACTAATTGCTTCAAGATCGTAATACGAACTTGTATTATCCGGTGTGTTTTGCTGCTGCCACTGCGAAAAAACCGAAGTGGTGAAGGCGAGGCACAGCAGAAGTAATTTAAGTGATTTCATTTTTTTTGGTCTCCTTTTGATTTATTATTATTTGATATTGTTTTATTTTTTTTATTTTTAGATCTTTCTGGTTTTGTGTTTATTTGCGGATATGCACTGCTGATAAGCCAGCTGTACATTTGATTTTCCATCATTTTGAATTCAAGTTCAAAGTTATAAAAACTGTTCACTTCGATCTCACCCTCTGCTTTTTTTCCCCTTTTCATTTCCCTCTTGCCATCTTTCATTCTGCTACAAAGATATAAGCGTCTCGCTGGGATTTCAAAGAGTATCAATCCCTGAAGTAACAACCGCTAGAGAACGTTTCTGGTAATAAAGTTACATTTTAGTGATTTTTCGCACAAAATTGGTTAATAAAGTAATACAATTTCCAGGAGTTGAAAATGATTGCCAAAAGTAATAACTCGATAATGTAAAATTCTCGGGTTTATGTTGATTTTGTAGTAAAATTCAGGTAAGTTTCAGAAATAAGTAATAAAAAAATGAAAACTTCGAAGGCCGTTCAAATTATCAGTGTGCTTAGCGAATGTGAATTGAAGGAGCTGGATAATTTCATTAACTCGCCATATTTCAACTCCAACAGCAATATTATCAGGCTGTTTGGGCTGCTGAAGAAACAATACCCCGGGTTCGATGGGGCAAAAATTGAGAAGGAACTGCTCTTTAACAAGCTGTTTCCGTTGAAGCCCTACAATGAGCAGATAATGAAAAACCTCTCATCAGAGCTGCTGCAGTTATTGCTTGAGTTCCTTGCTATAAACAAATACCGCAGCAGGAACGCCAACGATAAAGAGCTTGATATACTGAGTGAACTAAATACTAAAAGACTGGATAACATATTTCAAAGCAGGCTGAAGAAGCTTGAGAAAGATCTGCTTGATACAACCCATATGATACACCCGCTTTTTTTCCACCTGCACAAGCTGGAAACCATAAAAACCCAATACCTGCTTTCGCGCGATAAACAGAAATATGCCGCTGATAACGTGATGAAAGCCGGCGATTACCTCATTTACTTCTTTATAACCGAGCTTACCCGGATAGCGATTGACCTGAACGCGAACATGACTTCATTCAACATTCAGCATAAAACAGACCTTGTTCAGGAAGTCCTTGACAAGCTCGACTTCGCTCACCTGCTGGAATACCTGAAGATGAACAATTATCCTTACAGTGAAATGATAGAAGTATATTACCACAGGCTCAATGCTATGCTTGTTGGCAGCGGAGAGAACTATCACCGGTACCGGCAGAGCATCATTGATAATGCAGGTAGATTCAGCATTTATGAGCTTGCGTCACTAATAGAATCGCTTCACAACATAGCAATTCAGCGTGTCAACGATGGCGTCGAAAATGCGATATGGGATGAGTTTGAAGTAGTGAAAATGAAACTCGAGTATGGTACAATAACATTAAGAACCGGGGGAGTGATCAGCCTGCTTAACTTCCGGAATGTAATATTCACGACCGTTAGGCTGAAACAGTTGGACTGGGTTGAGGAATTTATAGAAAAATATATTGACCTCGTTAATAAAGAATCAAAGGAAAGTATTTACAACCACGCACGGGGAATTATTGCATATGTAAAAAAAGATTATGATACAGCGATAAAGCTGCTTAGCAATGTGGATCTCGAAAATCCTTTTTACGCCTCGGATGTCAAAACTCACCTTGCCATAATGTATTTCGAGCAGGGGCATTATGATCCATGCGCCAGTGTACTCGATTCATTCCGCCACATGTTAACAAGCCGTGAGGAATTTTCGGCGATCTTCAGGGAAGTTAATATCCGCTTCATTAACACAGTTACATCATACATCCGCGCAATCACAAGCGGCAATAAAGGAAGTGAGATACTCCTCAAGACAAAAGAAAAGCTTCTATCGTACCCAATGGTTAATCATAAAGGCTGGCTGCTGAATAAAGCCGACCAGCTTCTTGCGAAATGTGAATAATAACACCGCAGGACCATACTCATTAGAGTTTGGTCCCGCAGTCAAAGGGTGTAGTTAATTTCTTTATATCCGGCGTATCACTACTTAAGTAGTACCATTTTTTTCACTTCCCTAAAATCACCGGCTTCTACGGAGTAAAAGTATATACCGCTAGAGTATCTTTCAGCATTCCATCTCGCATCATAAGTGCCTGCAAATTTCTGTTCATTCACCAGGCTCTCTACCTGCCTGCCCAGTACATCGTATACCGTAAGCTTAACAAAGGCAGTCCGCGGCAATGAATATGTAATTGTTGTCACCGGGTTGAATGGGTTAGGGTAGTTTTGTCCCAACGTAAACGCTGCGGGAATTTCTGTTCCGGGCGGATCTACCGCTATTACCGACTGCAGTACGAAATTGAAATTACTGATGTTTGAATTTGTGATCACGCAATTTGCGGTTTGCCCGTTGTGACCCATACAGTCGGCGATCACTTCGTAGCTGCCGGGCGCAAGTCGGTTTGCCATATAGTTGCCCGCGTTATTGGTAAATCCGTATCCGCGGAAAACATTTCCCTGTTTAAAGTAAACTATAGCTTTCACCAGTGAAGATGCGGCGGCAGACATGCTGCTCACATTGCCGGATACCGTGAAGTTCTCATTGCTTAAGCTATTGCGGAATACATTGATATTTATATCTGAAAGATTTCCTGTTGGATACAGCGTGTTTGAGCTTTGCCAGAAAATGGTTGATGAATAATAAGTTGGCACATAAGCTGCATTATCTTCATCATCCTGGAAAGCCATGATATCAATGCTATCCTGCGGCACATTTGGCAGCAGGTAGGATCCGTTTGGCTGTATTACCGCCGAATCAACCACAATTCTCTGCTGCGTGAATGGATCTATCTTCACCGCCTGCACCCTTCCAGCCGTTACCGGCTGGCTGTTATCTGAAAACCTGACAAAACCAGCAACCGTATGCGTTTGGAATTGGAAAGTTTTCAGGATGTTGCCGCTTACTCCTGCAGCATAAATGCCGCCCGCAGGATCTGAACACATGCTTCGCAGGTCGCCCGAGGCGCCGGTATTCTCCGGAGTCCATGAATTTCCGGCGTTGGTGGTTTTAAAAACTAAACCGGTCCTTCCGGAAACAAAACCGGTGTTATCGTTCACAAATACCATTGAGAGCAGACCGATTGATGCTGTTACGTTTTGCGATATCCAGCTATTGCCGCCATTGGTGGTCTTATGAATTTGCCCGTTATCTCCGCATATGTAACCGCTGGTTGGACCCGTGAAGTAAACACAGTTTAAATTTGTATTGATACCAAGGTTAATAGTACTCCAGTTTGCGGCGGCATTTGTTGTTTTTGCCAGTAATCCGTTTATTCCAACCACATAGCCGGTGTTTGGATTAACAAAATATAAGGAGGAGTAACTGACATTAATTAACGGATTGATCGCGAACCAGCTAACTCCGCCATTGGTTGATTTCTGAAATGCATTTGCATAACCAACTGCATAACCGGTATTCTGGTCAACAAACTGAACCCCGACAAGCCAGTTTGTTCCTGCTGTAGTTGTTGACCATGTTGTTCCCGCGTTAGTCGTTCTGATTACATTCAGTCCGACCGCAACACCGGTATTCTGATCCAAAAAGTATATCGAGCTGTATTTGCT
The DNA here is from genome assembly GCA_014879675.1 of Ignavibacteria bacterium. Classification (GTDB taxonomy): domain Bacteria; phylum Bacteroidota; class Ignavibacteria; order Tepidaquicellales; family OLB5; genus OLB5. Next base: position 7,825 of record JACSRQ010000055.1, on the reverse strand, counting down.
AGTAAGCGAAATGGTTTGTTTCTGCCAAAGCGAGCCGCCATTAGTTGTTTTCATTACCGTGCCTGAGTCGCCAACAGCAAAGCCCGTGTTTGGATCAACAAACTTTATAGCATTTAGAGTGTTGGTTGGTCCTATAGAGCTCAAGTTCCAGGATGTGCCTGTATTGGTTGATTTAACTATTGTTCCTGCATCACCAACTGCAAACACCGTGTTTGCATCTGCAAAGACTGCAGAATTTAGTTTATTATAATTCGCTGTATAGTTTACTATCCAGGTATCGCCTGCATCGGTGGTTTTGAGAACAACCCCGCTGCCGCCGGTTATTATACCTGTTGATGGATTTAAAAATCTGATCGCGTTTAACTCCACCGTAGTACTTAAGGGTATTGTGATATTCCAGTTAAGGCCGGCATTCGTGGTTTTCCTTAATATGCCGCTTGTACCGGTTATGAATCCTGTGTTATTATCTGTGAACCAAACGGATTTTAACGGGATATCCCCGCCCACCTGCTGATATACCCAGGAGATTCCGCCGTTGGTTGTTCTCATAACCGCACCCCAGTCTCCTGCTGCAACACCGGTATTGCTGTTGGCAAATGCAATGTTATAAAGATCATACGGAGTGTTGTACTGGCTCCATGTCAAGCCACCGTTTATGGTTTTCATGATCTTGCCGTTTGCAAGTGTCGCAAAACCTGTGTTCTGATCAAGAAAAATAAGATCGAGTGCGGTGTTTCCGGCTTCAGGAAAAGTATAGGTAAGCTGCCAGCTGCTTCCGCCGTTCAGGGTCTTTAACAGTTCACCGCCGGAACAGATAAATCCTGTGTTCGCATCAAAGAAATAGAGTGCGTTTATATCAGCCGGGTATCCCGTGTATATCAGGCTCCAGTTTGCCCCGGAGTTCGTGGTTTTCAGCAGGCGCCCCTGCGAGCCGCCGGCATAACCGGTATTGCTGTTGGGAAACTGAACATCGTTAAGGGTGCTTCCCTGCGGAAGCGGATTTTGCCAAACCCACTGGCTGTGTGAGCCGTACACTGTAAATAGGAGTAAACAAATAGCGATTGCTGTAGTTTTCATATTATTGATTGATAGTTAAGGTTAATCTTCTTTCCTGTTTTGTGATTCGTATTCGTCTATTGAAATTGAATTGTTCCAGTAGTAGCTGAATATCTCCCGCATATTTTCTACAAAGTCTGATCTTTTGATTATGATATCGGATTGTTTATTCTTAGCATTGGGGTTTGTGCTGGTAACGTTTATGTAAACCGTTTCTTCATCAAAAATGGCGGCGTTTGGAATGTTTTTATCCGTTAATCTCACTTCTTCACCAAGTGATTCAAACTCCCTGCAGATCCTTACCAGGTCTTCTTTTTTTGCAGGCAGAAGCTTCCCGTCTTTTTTGATCTTGAAATCAAGACTGATCTTATAAATGTATTTCACCGCGCCGCCGTTTTTTATCAGTTCGCTTGCGGAGCTTTGCAGCTCATCTGTAACTATTCCGCGAAGCCTGTTCATTCCGAGGATCTGTTTCTTCGCGTTTTTTACAAGCTCGGTGTATTTTACCACCCTGTGCTTGTTGAATCCGCGGATAAGCTCAATGTTATCTTCTTTGGCAGGGTCTTCGTTCTTCCCATAGCCGGTAAGCTCTGCTGCATCCTGGAATGTGTTCTTAAGGGATGATATTTTTTTTGTATTGAGCTCGTTGAACTCTTTTTCAACTTTATCTACAATTACCTGCGGATCAATTATCCGGTACTTAAGTATTGAGGCTGTTTCGATCTCGTTGCAGTAACCTTTTTCCACAAAAGTTTTAAGGGAGTCATATATCGAAGTCCTTATAAGGCCTGCTTCTTTTGCAATTTCAGATGCGCTCAGGGGAAGGCCCTTCAGCAGCACCAGGAATATCTTGGCTTCGTATTCCTTGAAACCAATCTCTTTGAATCTCTCGATTATCTCATTTGACTTCATTTGTCGTATATTTAAGGTACGACAAAAATATCGCTCTAGTTTAGCGAAATCAATGCACTTTTTCGGTACTCTGTAACATCATAATGATTAATTGTTTAAGCATGTGGGGGCGATTTTGAGCAATAAAAAAGCAGGCTTTTGAGGCCTGCTTTATTAAGATTCTTCTGAAAATGTATTTCTACACTGCCTTCTTTTTTGTGAACAAAGCCGCAATATTAGCCACAACAAGAGTTATTATCACCCCTATTATAGTGTACCACGTCCATGCAATTTTTGTGAAGTATATTATAAATATCATTCCGGTTATACCGCACAAAAATCCAACTATGGCGGGAACCTGGCTCATGCGTTTGAAAAATACGCCAAGCAAAAATGTACCCAGCAGACCGCCGTATGTGAATGATGCGATCGATAAACCCAGTACAACTACTGCCTGCGATGAATTCATAAAGAGGAATGCCGAGAGTATCAGCACACCGCACCAAATCAGAGCTACAACTTTTGAAACCTTGAGAAGCTGAACATCTGATTTACCCTTACCGAAATACGGCTTGTAAATATCTTCAACCAGTGTTGATGACAGCGCGGAAATTGAACCGGATAGGGTTGACATCGCCGCGGCAAGCAATCCCGCAATTATTATACCCGATATACCGCTCGGCATATAGTTAATAATGAACTTCGGGAAAACTTCATCAGATTTCATTACTTCGCCGTTAAAAAATATGAACAGCAGTGAACCTATAAACAAAAAGAGCGCAAACTGAAGGAATACAATAAACCCGCTTGTTATAAGCGCTTTTTGTGAAGATTTGAGTGAATCGGTGGTTAACAATCTTTGCACAATTAACTGATCGGTACCATGCGAAGCCATTGAAAGGAATCCGCCGCCAATCACACTGGCAAGAATTGTATAGGGCTTGGTAAAATCCAACGAGAAGTCAAAGAAGTTTAGTTTACCTTTTGCGCCGAGCTGTGAAATTGCTTCACCGAAACCCATTGTCATTTTTTCGCTCAGCACATAAACGGCAAGTATGCCGCCGCCGATATAAATGAACATCTGTATAACATCGGTCCATATAACTGCCCTCACACCGCCTAAATAAGTATAAGCCAGGGTAATTACCGCGATTATTATTATAGAGTATGTATATATCTGCCAATCAGGCGCAGTTGGGAATAAATTCCAGCCTTTCAGCAGCAAAGCAAGCGGAATAGCCGTTGCATACAATCTTACACCATCAGCGAACACACGTGTAACCATAAATACTGTTGATGCGGTGTTTTTTGTTTTAGCACCGAATCTTTTGCCGAGATATGCGTAAGCGGTCAGCAGCTCGCCTTCGTAATATTTCGGGAGCATAAACCAACTGACAACGATCCTGCCTAGTATGTAGCCTATTGCAATTTGCAGGAAGTTAAGATTGCCAACATAAGCTAAACCGGGAACGCTAATGAAAGTAAGTGCGCTGGTTTCTGTCGCAACAATGGCGAAGCATACAGCCCACCAGGGTATGGCTTTATCGCTCACAAAATAATCACGGGCAGATTTCTGCTTGCCGCCTTTTATGATTCCATAAGCGGTAATGCCGCCCAGGTATAATACCACAATTACCAGATCAATATATGAGAAGTTCATTTGTTAAAAATAATTTATCTGCAAATATAGGGTTTATATAAAATAAAAAAGCCCCGAAATTCGGGGCTGATACGAGGTGTGACGGCAACATCCTGTAGGGAATACATCTCCGCTATTTTGTAATGAATGAAATGTATTTGAATTGAACGGAATTTATGCAAACGGTGAAGTTTTGAGAAGCATTCCTTAATAAGACCAAACCGCCCCTATTTCACCAACTCGCTATTTCTCTACTTCAGAAGGACCATCTTCTTCGTTTCTTTAAATCCATTCGCTTCAACAGAATAAAAATACATTCCGCTTGCAAGGGCCGTGCCATTAAACTGCAGATCATAACTCCCGGCTTTTTTAAATTCATTCAAACTGAATACCTGTTTGCCAATAATGTCATATACCCGGACCTTCACCAATGCATCTTTGGGTATATCGAACTTTATTATCGTTGCCGGATTGAACGGGTTTGGATAATTATTATACAATCTGAATTCTTTCGGCACAACTTCACTTTCACCGCTAACCGCAATAAGGTTACTCTCAAACCTGTACATTCCGGATCCATACGTTCCTGCAAATAAGATACTATCCGTGGCAGCAAAAACCTGCGATAAAGCACTTATTCCGTTGTTCATCGGAAACCAGTTTGTTCCATTATTTGACGAAAAGTAAATACCATTAATTGCTGCTACCACCAGATTTGAACCTATGCTTGCTATTGCATCGGCAGAGGGGATCTGAATACCTGAATTTCTTGCCACCCAGCTTGTTCCATTATTGGAAGACATGAATACTCCTACTGCCGTTGCAGCAAACAGGCTGGTATTGTGCTTTAACACTTTGCGGATAAAGACGTTTTGCTGAATTCCCGAACTGCTGTAGATCCAATTGCTGCCTAAGTTAGTCGATCTGTAAATTCCGGATGGATTTGCAGCAAAAATCACTCCGTCAATCAGATCCAGGCAAGTTATGTTCAGGTCCCCGATTCCACTATTCGCAGGCATCCATAACTGGCCTTTGTTTGTGGTTTTAAAGATTCCGCCTTCCGTACCGGCGAAAAGACAGCCCCCGTATGAAGTCAGCGCTTTTACATAAGTATTTTCCAATCCATTGTTTATAGTATTCCATAAACTTCCGCCGTCGGAAGAATGATAAACCCCGCAGCCACCTCCTGCACCTGCAAAAAGATCGGAATCCTCAACAACGAATGAAGTAATGTAAGTACACTGTATCCCAATTGTTGATAATTGCCATATCAAACCGCGATTGGTTGAAGAGAAAATACGTTTATCGGTACCTGCAAACATCATGTCCTGGAAAAAAACTACCGATGAAACAGTATTCGCATTCAGCCCTGCATTAGTTGTATCAAATATCATTCCTGCGTCAGTGGATTTCAACACACCATCACCGAATAGTCCGGCGAACAAGATATTCCCTATTTTTTTTATTTCTAAAATAATGGGCGCCTGGTTTAGCTCATTATTGATTGATGAAAACTCCCAATCAGTTCCGTTATTAGAAGAATAATATATACTATTGCCATGATCCCCCGATATCAGTGTATCTCCATATACTTCCAAAGCAGTTACATTTTGAGAAATAATTCCCTCAGAAGAGCTGAACCAGCTTGCGCCATTATTGGTAGAACGGAAAATTCTACCACCGGCGGTAGCTGCGTAGATATCATTTCCTAAAACCGCAATGTCATTTATCCAGAAGTGAGTTATCCCGTTATCGGTTCTGTTCCATGAATTCCCGTTATTTGTTGACCGGAATAATCCATAAATAGTACCTGCCAAAATATCTGTTCCTTTTAGTGCAATGCAGTTTATGTCGGTATTTGTCAAACCATTTGTAGAAAGTATCCATGATGCACCGCTATTAGCAGATATATAAACTCCACTTGGGGTTCCGGCAAAAATATGATCCCCGGAGGACATCAGCGAACTTACTGATGAATTTGGAAACAACAAATCTTTATTCCAGTTTATCCCGCTATTGGTCGAAGTATATAAACCGCCAATACTGCCTGCATAGATCTTGCCATTATTTGATACAAGTGACCTTATATCAAGCTCGGACCGGTCAATTCCATCATTAACTGGCTGCCATGAACTTCCGTTGTTAGAGCTGCGGTAAACGCCGCCCGGTGAACAGCCCGCATAGATAAATGGGCCATCACTCAAAAACGCCCTAACGCTGCCCCCATAGGGTCCATTTAGCTGCTGCCATTGTTGTGAATTTATGCTGCTAATCGAGATAAGTAAAATAAGAAGAGATATAGATATAATTTTCAGGTTCATGTAGTGAGAGATAAAAGTTATATTTAATATAATAAAAAATGCGAATGTTTTGTAGGCTTCGCTTTATCTCTTATACATACTTAATCTCTAATACATAAAAGTAAAACATTTTGGCGCAAATTAAAACAACTGTTCTTGCTGGTAACTTCTTATACCGTCGGCAATTTCAGTTTTACTGTAATGAGAGAGTCAATTCACCTCAACATATTTTTTCCAATATGATCCGTCTGGTTGTCTTATGGTAACTGTAAAAATGCCTCGCTTGTAAGGCGTAACACTGTATTCTTTTCCCCCAAGCTGAACATCTGCCCCGGGGCAGCCTTTTCGATATGCGGGATTGTAGAAGCCCCACACGGCAAGCTCCAGCCCGGATGAATCCTGCACCGACTGGAAGTGCGAAAACGAGTGGCATGTATCATCACCAATCTTCCCCCATAGCTTTATTGTAACAGGATTCCCGCTCACTATCGAGTTTGGCACAAAAAAGCTGTCTATTTTAACGCGGTAAATCTCGCTTGAGGGATCCAGAAACCAGCATGATGAGAATATTATAGCCGCTGCAATTACTGCCGGCGGCATAAACCAGTAGAATATCTTATTTCTTTGCATTAAAACTCACTCCTATTCTGGCAAGCCACGTATTTTTTTTAACTTTGCCGTATGAATTGTTAATGGTATATGAAAGATCGGGTTCATATTGAAATTCAAAAAAGGCAGTGACCTTTCTGCCAACGAACTGCAAACCACCACCGGCGGATAGACCAAAGATCGTTGCGTCAAATTTTTTATATGTAGGTGAAAAATCGATATCAACATTTTCATTTATCTGCAAATCCAATCTGGGACCGGCAAAAACATAGAGGTTCGTTTTGTTCCACCCGATCCTTGCCTTTTGGCACAACATCACTGAAAGGTAGCCGATCCGGTTATCGATATATTCTTCGCCGGTAACCTCTCCGCTGCCATTGCGTGTTGGGTAGCTGAATGAAACACTTTTCGGGTTGTAAGACATCTCCAAAACAGTGCTGAGATATTTTGTGGTTAACCCTTCTGCAAACATACCAATGCTAAAGAGCGCCCTTCTGGTTGGTTTAGTTGTGAACAATTTTTTAAGGGATGAATCTGCGGGATCCCACTCGGAGTAACCGGTGGATGTTAAGCCTGTTTTTATGCCCCAACTCGTAATGATTTGAGCATTTACCTGCAGGGTCAGCACTAATACTATAATTGTAAATACTATTTTCGCCATTTCGTTTCACCGAAAAGTTTATTTGCGCTAAATTAATAAAAATAAATGACATATAATACAAAATTGTGTGGGCTGCGGGATACAAGAAAATCATCCCGAAGGAAATCCAACTGTATTTCTGCATTCCCAAACTGGAGTTTGGGAATGAGGTATGACGGTATCATCCTGTAGGGAATGCATCTAAGCTATTTTTGCAATGAATGAAATGAATTTGGATTAAACAAGATTTGGGAAATCAGTGAAGTTTCACAATGCATTCCGATATCAAGACGACCCACTTTTTAGCTCACGCGAAGACGCAAAGGCGCAAAAGTGCATCCGATAAAAGTCCCCTCCTTTGGAGGGGATTTAGGGGAGGTCTTTTGATGAGCATTCCCAAACTGGAGTTTGGGAATGAGAGGAAGGATGCATCCCTTAACAAGACCAAACCACACCAACATCAGTTGACTGGCGATGGTAATATTGGGCTAACCGTTAAATAGAATTTTGTGAAAGTGACCCCCTTGTGTTCCCCCTTCCAGGGAGAAATGAACGGACGCAATAATTGGCAACATCCTGTAGGGAATGCATCTCCGCTATTTTTGTAATGAGTGAAATGTGTTTGGATTGAACAAACTTTGAGCAAGCGGTCAAGCTTCAAGATGCATTCCGAATTAAGGTACCATATTT
>JACSRQ010000064.1 GCA_014879675.1 Ignavibacteria bacterium | reverse complement strand
TAAAAAGCAATTTTAAAAAATAATCTTAAATAATTATTTGAGGCTTTCTATTTAACATAAAAGGAGGGGATTTAGTGGAGGTCTGAATGCTCTTGAATTTCATGAGGCCTTCCAGAAGCGACTTCCCCGTTTCAGCTTACGCTGAAACACCCCCTCCTTTGTAAGTCCTTAGACCTGCTCTGGCAGGGAGGGGTTAAAAGAATTCGTTCCCGCTTGCTATTGTCACAGCCACGCTTATAAACACTCTAACCCTTAGAAACTTATTGCTTAAAAGAGGTATTGAATATTAAAGAGGCTGTCAAAATCGGCCAAGAAATGGACTATGGTTTGTTACCGCCATTTTTCATTTGAATTTCTAAAACAATGTATTAACTTTAATTAAATAAAGTGTCTCATATCAAAAATGTAAAATGAGAATATTATTTACCATATTTGCTTCAGCCCTTCTTTACAGTTTTTCAATATTTTCGCAGATAGATAAACCCCAAAACGACCTGTTCAATCTGGATGTGCTGAACTTCTATTCCAGCGAAGGCACGCGTTCACGGGTGGATATCTATGTTGAGATCCCGCTTAAGAACATGGAGTTCAAAAAGTCAAAGGTTACGAAAAACACATTCGTTGCCAAGTTTGACCTGAACATCGATGTTAAGGATAAAGACGGGAATATTATCTACAACAACGTTTCCAAAGAGGAAGTTAATACCAAGGAAACAGGCCAGGAGTATCTTTCACAGAACTCGCAGATACTGACGAGGAATCTTTTTCTTCCGCCGGGTGAGTATAAAGTATTGGTCTCAGTTTATGAGCTCGGAACAAAGAAGCGCTCGGAAAAAGAGAGAAATATCAAAGTGGAAGATTACTCAACTCCGCCGCTCAGCATAAGTGATGTAATGATTGTTTCAAGGCTTTCTTCGAACGAAGGCAAAAAAATAATCACTCCCGATGTGCAGCGAAACGTTGGTATAGTGGATACATTTTACCTGTTTTATTACGTGTATAAGAACAATGATGACGCAAAGATAGATGTTAACTGCAGGATTCTGGATAACGATAAGAAGGAAGTTTACAGCAAATCAGAAACAATAGATTTTACTACAGGTGTTGCGTTCCAGAATCAGCTTTTTATGGCTGTTCCCACATCCGATCTTGGTTACGGAAAATATACCATCGAAATATCTGCAGCCAGCAGCAATTATAAAGCGGAAACGGATTCATATTTTGAGAATGTGAGCCCTGATTTTCCGGTCCCGTTAAAAGATATTGACCAGCTCGTAGAACAATTGCAATACATTGCAAAAGATGACGAACTTGATTACATACGCGATGGCAAAACTGATGCGGAACGCCAAAAACGTTTCCTGGCATTCTGGAAGAAGAAGGATCCGAGTCCGAGCACAAAGCGTAACGAAGTGATGCAGGAGTATTACCGCCGCCTTATGCAGGCAAACAGGTTGTTTTCTACCACGTACTCGCAGGGCTGGAAGTCTGACATGGGTATGGTTTATGTAATATTCGGTGAGCCAAGTAATATAGAACGCCATCCGTATGATATGGATGCAAAGCCATACGAGATCTGGGATTATTACGATGATAACAAGCAATTTGTGTTTGTTGATAATACAGGATTCGGTGATTACAGGCTCATTACACCGATCTGGGATACTTTCAGATTCGAAAATTAGCATAGCTTAACTGCGGTACTTTCCGCAGCGAAGCTGCAAGCGAATAATTTAACAGGGGCAGCCAATTGGATCTACAGGTATTTTTACTGACATTTATTCCGATGTTTGTAGCAATAGATTCGCTTGGAATTGTTCCTCTTTACCTCGGGCTTACAGAAAAAGTATCACCACTCGAGAAAAATAAACTGGTTTTGAAGGCCACATTGACAGCGTTCGTTATCTGTGTGGCTTTTCTTTATATAGGGAACGCTTTGTTCAATTTCCTTGGCATTACAGTTAATGATTTCCGTATAGCCGGCGGTATAATCCTTTTGATAATTTCAATTAACGACCTGTTGTTTTATTCTTCGAGGGTGAGAGATGTACAGCCCGATGATGTTGGCGTAGTGCCCCTTGGTATTCCTTTAATTGCCGGACCCGCCGTTCTAACCACCATGCTCATCTTAATGAACGAAAGCGGCAAGACGTATGTAATAATTTCGCTGGTACTGAACCTGCTGATAAACTATTTCGCGCTCCGTTACGCAGATTTGGTAAAGAGAATACTTCGCGATGCAGGCTCGAAGGCATTTGCAAAAGTAGCATCGCTATTTCTTGCTGCGATCGCTGTGATGATGATACGGGTCGGAATTATGAATTCAATTAAATGAACTGTTTGATCTAACAACCTTTATAAACTTTAATAACCTTTTTCTTTAGTTGATTCGGCAGTAATGGCATCAAGCAGATTCTTCATTGAAGCCTCATCCTTTATCTTAAAATCACCGCCAACATCCACAGTCTCAACCTTGTGAGTAGGTCCGCCAAGTGTAACCAGGTTTATCATGCTGCCGTTTGCACCATCCACATGAATGGTATAATCTTTCTTCACTGTACGGAATTTGGTTATTCTGGCAATCTCATTTTCAAGCGCGCCCCTGCCAGATTTCCGCATTTTTTCCCCAAGTCCGTTATAATATGCCTGCAGCTCAGGGCTTAGAATATTCCAAGCTTTGGTCATATCACGCTGCTCGGCAGCCACAATAAATGCAACTACGGCGCCATCGGGTGATTTATGTATATTCTGACATGAGGCTATTGTTAGCAGCATTAATGCCATAAAAGCTAACAAGTATCTAATCTTTGTTTTTGGTTTCATTTTCGTTGTAATCCTGCATTTATTTCTGTAAATTTACAAATATATTTTATCATTTTGGTCAAAAATATGAAAATTAATTTCCTATCTGTTATTGGGTTTATTGTTGTTTTATGCACATTTACGTACGGTCAGAATCCGGGCGATGTTGCTTTAAACGAAATCATGTATGCCCCCACACCCAGTACCAACGAGTGGTTTGAGCTTCATAACAACACGGCAAGTCCGGTTAATCTTGCCAACTGGAAATGGAAGGATGCAACGGCAACACAGCGCATCATTACAACCGCGGCAATCAACCTGCCCGCAGGCGGTTATGCTGTTGTTTGCCAGGATTCTGCTGCGTTCCGCACTGCATTCCCAGGCTTTACGGGATTGTTGTTTCAGCCCACGAACGGCTGGAGCGCACTGAATAACACGGGTACTGAAAACCTGATCCTATTCAGTGCCGGCGGCACAGTAATTGATTCAATTTCATTTACAAATACTTGGGGCGGCGGAAGCGGCAACAGGTCAATGGAGAGGATCAGCTCAACTGCACCCACAAACCAGCAGACTAACTGGGGTTCATCTGTAGCATCAGCAGGCGCAACGCCAAATCTAAGAAACAGCCTGGCTCCTACGAACAATGATCTCTCGCTTAACATAATTTCATTCAGTAATAACTCTCCGCTCATCGGTTCCAATTTGCAGATAACTGCAAAAGTGAAGAACCGCGGGGCACTTGCTGCGCCTTCATATACGGTTTCATTTTATGATGATTATAACAAGGATGGTAATCCAACACCTAACGAACTCATCAACACTGTAAATTCTTCCGGCACGCTTAATTCGGGTGACTCGGCGAACCTGAACACTCCAAAACAAATGGATAGCCTTGGACTCCGCCAATTCATAGCTGTTGTAACATATGCAGCGGATGAAGATACTTCAAATAATAAGAAGACGGGTACAGTTACCGTAATATCTGCCGGCGGATTTGATTCGCTTGTGGTTAACGAGATCATGTATGCGCCAACCACTGGAACAGGCAAAGAGTGGTTCGAAATTTACAACAAGACTTCAAATCCCGTGAACCTGCAGAATTGGAAATGGAAGGATGCAACAGCGACAATTCAAACCATAACCACACAGGCGATAAATATTCCCGCAGGCGGATTTGTTGTTGTGTGTGAAGATTCAGCAGCAGTCAGAAGTTTTTACCCGAACAATCCGGGTATTTTTTTGCAGACCTCATGGAGCGCACTGAATAACACAGGTGATAACGTTATCATTATGAATTCATCGAGTGTTGTTATCGATAGTGTTACATTCCTTTCATCATGGGGAGGTAGCACAAATAACCGCTCGCTTGAAAGGATCTCTGTTACAGGCAATTCAAACTTGCAGACAAATTGGGGCTCGTGTGTGGCAACAATTGGTGCAACTCCAAACAAACTGAACAGCCTGACCCCGAAACCAAACGATCTTGCTCTAAACAACATAACATTCAACCGGACTATCCCCGCACTCGGCGATACACTAGGAATTACCGCACAGGTTAAGAACAGGGGATTGAATTCCGCGCCATCTTATACTGTATCATTCTATGATGATTATAATAAGGATAGTATCCCGACACCTAACGAACTGAAGCTTACTATGAATTCCCCCGGAAGCATCAACCCGGGCGATTCTGCAAGCTTCACATATAACCAGGTTCTGGATAGCTCAGGTTTACGTCAGTATATCGCAGTAGTTAACTACGCTGCTGATGAGGATACATCAAATAATAAGCTTACGAAGGGTATTGAAGTAGCCGGTGGCAGCACAGCCGGCAGGGTTATTATTAATGAGATAATGTATGACGAACCATTGAATGAATGTGAGTGGATCGAGCTGTATAACAATTCTGACTCTACTGTGAATCTGAAGAACTGGAAGATTCAGGATAACACTGCAACGCAGGTTATAATTACAACTTCCGATAGGTTTATAAATCCAAACGACTATGTTGTCATCAGCAGGAACACGGATATCTATAATAATCACCCCGGGCTTGATTCAAATAAGATCATTTTCAACAGCTCGCTGCCCAACTTCAATGTTACAGGAGATAACGTAATAATTTATAAAATTAACGGTACACTTTCGGATAGAGTTGATTATCTTGATGACTGGGGCGGGCAGGGTGTTTCGCTAGAGAGGATTAACTTTAACGGTATTTCAAATGATTCATCAAACTGGGCAAGTTCAATAGATTGCAGCGGGTCAACCCCCACTATAGCAAACTCCGTTACCACTGCACCGCATTATAATGTCGGTGACCTTGTAATAAATGAGATAATGGCGGGACCATCAACTCAAAGCTGCGAATGGATTGAACTTTACAATCCAACCGGCAGCAATATAAACATTGCCAACTGGATGATGTTCGAAACCGGTGGTTCGGTAAATATTACCGATACCTGTTCGGCTATAATCAAGCCGGGGAATTATGTGGTAATAGCTGCTGATACAACTCTATATAATGTTTATGGATATTTACGGAATCCCGACTCAACACAGAAAGTATTCTTCACCGGTTCACTTGGTCTGAATAACGATGGAGATATGGTGAAGATAACCGATATTTTCCGTACAAAAATAGATAGTGTGTATTACGATGATAACTGGTATAATCCTAATTTTAGCGGGTCAGGGATCTCGCTTGAAAAAATAAATCCCGGACTCAACGGCAATGACGGCAAGAACTGGAGCAGTTGTGTACTGCCAAATGGCGGCACTCCGGGATTGAAGAATTCCATTTACACAACCCTTCAGCCGCAAAACGGTGAAATTACCATTTCTCCGAATCCATTTTCTCCAGATGGCGACGGGTACGAAGATTTTACAATTATTAAATATAAGCTGCAAAACACGGTTTCCCAGGTTCGCCTAAAGATATTTGATGTTAAGGGCAGACTGATAAAGACCCTGCTGAATAACCAGGCATCCGGCTCGGAGGGGCAAGTGACATTTAACGGACTCGACGAAGAGAGCAGGAAGTTAAGGCTTGGTATATATATAGTATTTCTTGAAGCCCTAAATGACCAGAATGGGGTAGTGGAAACAATTAAAACAACATTGGTAGTAGGAGCGAAGTTATAAGCTTGGAGCAGAAGAATCAGGGTAAAAAGCAGGCATCAAAGAGCGGTACAATTAAATCAGGTGCAGCAAAGTATAAGCCTAAAAAAGGCGAGTCGCCACTGCCGGCTATGAAGCCTTATGTGATGTATCTTATCATCGCTGCGGTTGCATTTATAATTTATGCAAACTCGCTTTCCAACCAGTTTGTTTTTGATGACGATTCAGTTGTACTGGGCGATCAAACCATAACGCAGCTTTCGAACATACCCAAATTCTTCACCGGCGAGCTTGGATTCCATAAAGTCATAGGCTCATACTATAGGCCCATTGTTTCCGCAACTTATGCCATTGATTACTCTCTGTGGAAACATGATCCATATGGTTACCATCTTACAAATGTTATAATACATGTAATCAATTCGGTTTTGTTCTGTATGCTGCTGCTTTTAATGTTCAGGAAAGAGCAATCGGTTTTTAAAGATTATGCCATACTAATAGCCGGACTCATCTTTGCCGTGCATCCCATTCACACAGAAGTTGTTGCATGGGTAAGCGGCCGAACTGATGGTATAGCTGCTACATTTTTCTTTGCCGCATTCATATTCTATTTTAAGTATGCCGATGATCTGAAAGGGAAGTATTTTTTCTTAACGCTGTTCATGTATTTCCTGGCGCTGTTATCAAAGGAAATGGCGATTTCACTTCCTGTAATAATCATATTATACGACCTCATCATTAACCGGTCTGATTTCAAGGCTATCCTTAACAAAAGGAAATGGATGTATGCCTCACTGATAATGCTTTCTTTTCTTTTTATGCTGCTGCGCTGGTACGCGCTGAGGAATGTTGTACCGAGGGAATCATACATGTACTTCTACGGAATGGATCTTCCTACTGTGATATACACCATGCTGCAGACCGTTCCATTGTACTTCCGCTTGAGCGTGGTGCCGTACGGAATGCTGTATCATTACGGGGGATACCTGCCGTATATCAATACATTGCTTGATTTCAGGGTAATATTTGCCCTGGTTTTCATAGCTGTAATGCTGTACCTCGCGATATTTTTCATAAAGAGGTCGCCTTATATTTCTTATTCGATATTGCTGTTCTTTGTCACGCTCATCCCGGTTATGAATATCGTTCCAACGATGAACTTCATGGCTGATAGATTCCTGTATATACCGTCAATGTTCTTAAGCATCATAGCTGCATTCGCCGCGTATCATTATTATTCCCGTAAGAATATGAGTGTGATCCTGCTGGTATCGGCAGTTGTGCTTATTGGATTCGGTTACATGACCGTAAAACGGAATGCCGAGTGGAAAACCAATGATATACTGTTTATGAGCGCCGAAGGCAAGCCGGGAACGGTTGCGTATGTTAATATAGGTAATATTTATGCAAACAGGCAGGGATTCGATACAGCCGAAGTGTATTACCGGAAAGCACTGGGACTCAGAAGCGAAAACCTGCTTGCCAATAACAATCTCGGCAAGATAATGATGATCAGGAGTAACTTTGACTCCGCATCATTCTACATTAGCAAGGCGCACCTGTTGGATACTCTTTCCCCCGAGCCAATATTTACAATGGCGCAGATGCTTCAGAGGAAAGGGGATATTAAAAATTCAATTTTGTGGCTGGAGAAAGTTCAGCGAATATCGCCCGGTTATATGAATGCCCCGCAAATGATCGAAGAGCTAAAGAAGATGCCTGTTAATGATTTGCCGCAGAATAACGGCACAATTCCTCCCAAAGATCTTGAACGTATATCACAGCTTGAACAAAGTTCATATAAAAACTATTCTGAAAAGAAGTACGATAAGGCTATTGAGGAGTTAAGAGAGCTGATCAATCTTGTGCCGGGGAATCCCGCGGCATATTACAATAATATGGGCATGTGTTACCTTGACCAAGGAAAATATAATGAGGCGTTAAACAGTTTCATAGCCGCATCAAAATCCGACCCGAAGTTTGTGGCCGCTTTTAACAATATCGGATTGTGTTACGAAAAACTGAATGATATACCCAAAGCAAAGGAGCAGTACAGAAAGACACTTGAAATAGATTCCGCCAACGCCACCGCAAAG
This sequence comes from Ignavibacteria bacterium, assembly GCA_014879675.1. GTDB lineage: Bacteria > Bacteroidota > Ignavibacteria > Tepidaquicellales > OLB5 > OLB5. Next base: position 10,550 of record JACSRQ010000064.1, on the reverse strand, counting down.
GCAAATCTTGAACGATTAAAATAAATCCCGTAATTCCAAACTCATTCGCATTAAAGCCTAGGGTTTGAAGTGCCGAAGCAGAGCTTCGGAAGAACATAAGTTCCCAAGCCGGAGCTTGGGAACGAGAAAGTTGACACCTGAAACCTGCAGCCTGTAACCTAAAGCAGATTGCTTGCAAGCTCCGCCAGTTCTGAACGTTCGCCCTTTTCAAGATTCACATGTGCATACAGATTCTGTCCCTTAAAATGCTCGATCAGGTAAGTCAGTCCGTTTGATTGTGAATCAAGGTACGGATGATCTATCTGATAGACATCACCGGTAAATACGATTTTCGCTCCTTCTCCAACCCTTGTTATGATCGTCTTAACTTCATGTGGTGTCAGGTTCTGCGCTTCATCTACAATAAAAAATATTCGCTGCAGGCTTCTTCCTCTTATATAACTTAATGGCTCAATAACCAGCTTCTGATCTTTCACCATTTGAGTAATCATCTGGTGCTGCTTTTCGGTTTCGTTGTACTGGTCCTGTATAACTTTCAGATTATCCCAAAGCGGCTGCATGTATGGAGCAAGCTTGCTTTCTACATCGCCCGGCAGGTAGCCGATGTCTTTATTGCTTAACGGCACAACGGGTCTTGCGATATATATCTGCCTGTAGTATTTCTTTATATTAAGCGCTGATGCGAGTGCAAGAAGAGTTTTGCCTGTTCCTGCCTTACCGGTTATGGTTACAAGCGGTATGTTAAGGTTTGTCAGCGCGTCAATTGCGAATGTCTGCTCTGCATTTCTCGGCTTGATGCCGTAAACCGGATTTTTATCAACCTTACGCAGAATTTCAGTTTTAGGATCCAGTGCCGCCAGAACTGAATGGCTGGAATTGCGCAGTACAAAATATTTGTTCGGTACTATTTCTGATTTCGATTTTTTTAGCGATGACTTTACCGGGATTTCAAACGGCGGCTGGTACAGCTTTTCGATAAGGTCGTGGTTGTAATTCTCAATAGTTTCCTTACCGCTGTAAAGCTCTTCAACATTATTAATCTTATCGGTTGAATAATCCTCTGCCTGCACACCAACGGCTTTAGCTTTCATGCGCAGGTTAACATCCTTACTGATCAGTACAACTGAGTTATCCTGCTTTTTCTTTTTTACTTCAAGGGCGGTGCTTAATATGCGGTGATCGGGGTTATCTTCCTTAAATATTTCGCGTATCTCATCACATAAACCGCGGCTTAGTGCGATAGAAACTTTGCCCCTGCCTTTACCCATTGGTACACCGCCGTTGAACAGTGCGGAGCCGGTGAGGCTATCAAGTCTGCGCGCAAACTCACGTGCATTCAGATTAATTACCTGGCTGCCCCGCTTAAAGTGATCAAGCTCTTCTATTACAGTTATTGGTATTACAATATCATGCTCCTGGAATTGGGTGATACAGGTGGAATCATGAAGTATTACATTGGTATCAAGTACAAAGGTTTTCCTTGTGGATTTATTGATCTTCATTAACAGTAATTAAATTTGGAATTAGATACAGGTAAAATGAGGAATAAAAATTGAATCTGAAGCCGGGAATCGGCATCAATTGTGAAAATAAGGCTGGCTTTTTTCTATCAGAACTTTTCAATCTGTTCCACAAATATAATGAATATATTCTGCAATAATCAATCAACAACAGCAATTTGGCTTAACCGGAAATTAATATTAGCTATTTCGGTCATACCGGCTACTTGGAAGAGTTTTATTTCTTCCTGACTATTTGTCCGCCATCAAATACATTGCCGGATGATACTGTTTGGTAATAAACAAATATGTTCGCGATATCAATTTCAAGTTCTTCTGCCAGTACACGTGCAATGGTTTCGAGCAGTTTCTCGGCAGCCTCAGTGGATTTGCCTTCGAATGCAATTACCTTAACTACCGGAGAATGAGTATCTACGGTCAAGCATTCTGATGTTTGACTGCCTACTGCATATTGATGCGCTTCTATGAATTCCCAGTACGACCACACATGGCGCTCTTCAATATTCATAGCTGATGCAGCTTCAGCATTAAGTCTTTTCAGTATTTCTGGTATATCAAAACTCTTACTGAAAGGAAGTGTTCTGATCTCAATTATAGGCATATCAAAACATTACCCTTATGAGAATTACCACAAAAGCGATCACCGCGATAAGAATTACTATTTTTTGCTCTCTTATTGACATGGCTTAATATAATATCTCGTTAAATTAATAAAAATTTATTAATTTTGGGTAACCTAACTTAGTACTTATGAAATACATTCTTGCATTTCTTCTTGTTTGCTTAATTTCCGGCTGCGGTGAAGATACAATTAACAACAACGGCAGCAGCGGTGCAGGGGATTTTGATATTTATATAAACAGGTTTACTTCTTCACCATTACGGTTCAGTTCATATGTCATAAAAGCGGATGGCAGCGGTTTCAGCGTTTTTAATGATACCCTGGGAGTATTTTCAAGGCCTGGCGGCAGCAAAATACTAATGATGACTATTGATTCATTTTTTTCATACCGGGTGTATTCTGCCTATAAGGATGGTTCCGGATTGACTAAAATTCCGTTAGGCAGTTATAGGCCTGTTTATTTTGATATATCACCTACGGGAGATAAGATACTTTTCACCACTGATGACGGAAATTATCTATGCATAATTAATTCAGATGGAACAGGTCTTGTACAGCTTTCAGATGGGATCAGGGGAACGGAGAATATTCCGAAATTCTCACCTAACGGAAACCTTATTGCATTTTATGAAGCACCGGCGAGCCTGCAAACGACTCTGAATATGATCAGTTTATCAGGATCCTATAAAAAGAAGCTTAAGGACAGCATCTATTATTCTACCGTGTGGAATCTTGACTGGTCTGCCGATGGAACCAAGATCGTTTTCCCGAACAATATGAATAATTCAGGCGAGGACAGGATTTGCACCATAGATACTTCGGGGAACAATTTTACCGTACTTACTGAAGGCATAAACCCAGCATGTTCTCCTTCAGGGAACAAAATTTCGTATTTTGTAAATGTGAATCAGGGGATCTTTGACCTTTTTATGATGAATTCTGACGGTACATCTATTTCCAATATTTCAAGTTCACCTGTTGTATATGAAGGTTCGCAAGCCTGGTCGGGGGATGGCCTCAGACTGCTTTATTCCGGCCAGCCCGGAACTGGTGCGCCATATTACTCGATATATAATGTGCAAACTGGCAATTCGGCATTTTTAAGGGATTCTGTTTATGGTGCATACTGGAAATAATGAACTTTTGGCAGCAGAAAGCCGGATTCTAAATCCCTGAAACGATACTTTGCGTATAATTGTTTGAATTAGTAAATTAAACACAAAGTAATGAAAATAACGATTATCTTAACGGTACTGCTTGTATTTGCGGCAATAACAGGCTGCTCACAGCAAAAGATGAATATGGCTAAGCTCCAGCAGGGCGTGTCTGATTCATCCAAAATCAATAATAAGGATTGTAATTTTATGGTTAACGAAGAAGAACTCAAAAAGAAGCTCACAGACGAGCAGTATAAGGTAACACAGGAAAAAGGTACCGAACGACCTTTCAACAATGCGTATTGGGATAATCATGAACCGGGTACTTACAAATGTGTTGTATGCAGCCAGGAGCTGTTCACATCGGATACCAAGTTTGAATCTGGTACCGGCTGGCCTAGCTTCTACCAGCCTGTGGATTCCAAGAATGTGAAGGAAGAAACAGATGAAACTTTTGGAATGAGCCGGACAGAAGTCATCTGCTCAAATTGCGGCGCGCATTTGGGACATTTGTTTGATGACGGTCCCGCCCCAACCGGCCAAAGATACTGCATGAACTCCGCAGCATTGGACTTCAAGAAGAAGGAAGAAAGCAAAAGGGAAGAAGATAAGAAGTAGTTTTGATTGGTGAGTAGGTGAGTTGGTAAGTAGGTGAGTAGTGGAGTAGGTGAGTAGGTTAGTGGGTGAGTAGGTGAGTGGGTGAGTAGGTGAGTGGGTGAGTAGGTGAGTGGGTGAGTAGGTGAGTTGGTAAGTTAGTAAGTAGGTGAGTAGTTGGAAATTCATTGATGCAGCAAATTATTTTCTTCGATATTAATATATAATAATAGCACAGACATGTCAACGAGCACTTCGTGACTTCTCTGTGTTATATTTTTTTAGGCAACGATCTATATTAGTTATATCATAGATATTGACTTTCGAAAATAGGTCAGAGTCATTGGGTTATAGAATAGAAGCAATCGTACACAGACAAGAATGTCTGTGCTACTATTTAACTTATAAAAGGCTATATGGTTATTTACCAGTGCAAGATGTTAGCTCCGTAGGAGCGACATGTTTGTAGATGAATGCTTGATTGAAATGTTTAGCTCCGTAGGAGCGACATGTTTGTAGATGAACGGTTGATTGATATGTTTAGCTCCGTAGGAGCGACATGTAATTCTTTTTCTATATCCCCAAATTATCGATTTCGCTATTTCACCATCTCACCATCTCACCATTTCATTATTTCACTATCTCACTATCTCACTATCTCACTATTTCGCCTTCATAAGGCTCACTCTATATGGATATAACTCACATGATACGATCCCTGATTTCACCGCGGGGTCATTCATCATGATCTCCCGGGCATCGGATTCAGATTCCGCCTCAATTATTACAATACCAAATTTTCCGGAGGTTTCGGGTCCCGCAAGTATCAGCTTGCCTGATTCCAGCAATCCCGATAAGTACTCAAAATGCACACCCATGATTTCGCCTTCCTCTTCGGACATAGTTTCGGCAAAATTCTCTTTATGCGGCCGTATGAAATAAATAAATTCCATAGATTGTGTTGTTTAGTTGTTAAGATTATTCACGAGGGCAATTCGATCAAAAAAGTATAAGAATATCGATTCTTTAGGTTATCTTAAGAAACCGACATAAACCCCTGCTACTATCAATACTAATATCAGTATTCCGAAAAGCAGGTAAAACTGAGTGGAGCTCTTAAAGTTATCGGGCAGCATATATTATTTTTTATTCAAAAGCTCTTCCTGTGCTATTTTAATTTTCACTTCAAGCTCTGAGGTATATTCCGGATTCAGCTCAACAGCGCGCTGCCAGTCATTAACCGCCTCAGCATACGCTTTCAGCTTAAAATTGGCATAGCCGCGGTTGTAATAAATGTCGGAATTATCCGGTTCCTGTTCAAGCGCTTTGGTGTAATCAAGTTTTGCGTTCTTATAATCTTTTAGCGAGTAGTAGCAGTTTCCGCGGTAAAAAAATGATTCAGAACCCGCACCGCTGGTTTCAAGCACTGTTGAAAAATCGCTGATTGCCTTAGAATACTCTTTCAGCTTAAACCTAGCATACCCGCGGTTATAATACGCGCTAGCGTCACTCGAAAATTTTTCGAGATATTTGGAGAAATACACTTCTGCATCCTTGTAATTTTTATTCTCATTGGCAAGAGTGCCTATTTCATAGTATTTAACCGGGTCGGTGAATTCAGCAATATTTGTTTCAATTCCAAGAAGCGCGTAAATATCATTAACCGGAACCGCGAAATACAGGCTGCCTTCATGTTGTCCGCTGACGCTGAGTCCGATAAGCTCGCCTTTTGAATTCAGAACTGCGCCTCCGCTTGAGCCATCGGTTATAGGGCAGGTCATTTGGATAAGCTTAACATTGTTTTCATCCGTGCGGAATCCGCTTATAATACCCTCTGATATCGAATTCTCATAGCCTTCGGGAGAACCAACAGCATAAACTCTTTGTCCCGCTTTCAGATTGGTACTGCTGCCGTATTCGATCGGCTTAAACATGGTGCCGGGAACTTTCAGTATAAGAATATCTTTTACTTCATCGTACCTGTAAACCTCGACATCCCTGATTTCTTTTGAGTAATGTTTAACCTCGATCCTTGAGGCATCTTTACAAACATGGTGGTTCGTTGCTATCAGCCCGTTATCATCAATAACTACACCCGAGCCCTGGAACACATTTCCATTGTTGTCATAAGCAAGAATTACAACAATAGAGTTATCGACCTTTTCGTAAATCTTGTCCGGAGTTAGTTCATCACCTGAAACTCCCTGTGAAAAAAGTCTGACACATACCAGTATATACAAAAGGGGAAATATGTAGAGATACCTATTGAACATTTGCCTCCTGTTTACAGACATAGTTTTTGCAGTTAAACAAATATAACGAAAATTGTTAATTTTTCAATTGTAATTTAGAGCTATATTTTACAAATCTTTATGAATTAATAATGCCTTGGAATCTCATGGTATTTGCATAAAATTCGCTCTATTTTTGAGCAAGATCATTTAATCTAAACCTTGATAAAATGAAACTTCCTCTTAAGATCACTCAACAAATTTCAACTATCCGCTCTGCAGTTATTAGAACATATCGGGAACTGAAAAAGATTTGGCTTCCGCATTATATTCTTCCGGTGTTGCTGGTTGCTGCGGTGATTTCTTGCACAGATGATGAATTGACACCCACCGGCGGAAACAACTATTTTTTTATTGATCCTAACATTCTCCATACTGATAAGTACGGAATTGTCTTGGGAGGTGATACAACAGACTGGTGCTTTTACTCTCCTACCTTATATAGTTTTCCTCCCGCCTATCCCAATCCAACCAGGGATACAGTATATCTGAAATTTGGGTTGGCGCAAACAGATACCGTAAGCATTGCTTATGAAAAAACGAACGGCGATACTGTATTCCTTGTTCAGGATCAAATCTTTAATGCAGGGATGTATCAATTCGCCATAAGCGGAAGGGCGTTGCTGCTTAATGGCAGCACGAGGAGATTTTTCCTGTTCTCTCGGCGCTATCCAACCGGTGATCCATTCTGCCGGAATTATGGCGATGTACAGTTTTATTAACAAAAGTTGTTTATGTATTATTCGACAGGATGCAAAGGAACGATACCAGGGTGAATCTGTGTTGTTGGTATGACTCGTAAATGATGTCCCGAATCTTTGCAGGTAGCTTTGTTGTGGTGGTACTTTTCAATTATGAATACTAAAAATTACGAAATTCCCCACTATTCTTAATATTATCTTGAGATTTTGGGCTAATTTCGTAAATTTTGTGATTTTCGCATAATATTTACCCGCCGGCAGTTGACGTGAAAAGAGTCCCCATAACCCATCTTTCCATAACTTGACTATTTCTTAAAAAATCGCTAATTTTGTAGTTTCTGATAATAATGCCGCTCATCCAAAGCCTCCTTAGGCAAATGAGCGCAGAAATTTATTTTAGTAAATTAAAGACTAATTAGGAATATTACGTGCCAACAATCAATCAGCTTGTCCGCAAGGGTAGAAAAGTTTTAAAGTTCAAAAGCAAATCTCCGGCCCTGGAATCATCACCACAGAAAAGAGGAGTATGCACAAGAGTATATACAACCACACCTAAGAAGCCGAACTCGGCTTTAAGGAAAGTTGCAAGGGTTCGCCTCAGCAATCAGATGGAAGTAACAGCATACATTCCGGGTGAAGGCCACAATCTCCAGGAGCACTCAATCGTTCTTATCCGTGGAGGAAGAGTAAAAGATCTTCCGGGTGTAAGATATCATATCGTGAGAGGCGCAGTTGACTCAAGCGGAGTTGCCGATAGAAAACAGGCGCGCTCAAAATACGGCGCTAAAAAAGCTAAAGCCGGCGCTAAGAAATAATCCGGACCGCGGCAGATTTATTCGTATCACAAACTCGAAATAAGAAAAATAAAATTATAAACAGCTTTGAGAAAAAGAACAGCAAATAAAAGACGCAGAGGCACCGACAGGATTTTTGATGACATACTGGTCGGCAGGTTCATAAATTGTATAATGTATGACGGGCTGAAACAGAAAGCCGAAAGAATTGTTTATGATGCATTCGACATCATAAAAGAAAAGCTTAACGCAGAGCCTGTTGAAATATTCAAAAAGGCTATTCACAACTGCGAGCCTTCACTTGAAGTTCGTTCAAGAAGAGTGGGCGGTTCTAACTACCAGGTTCCTACAGAAGTAAGGCCTGAAAGAAGAAAAGCGCTTGCTATAAAGTGGATACTCACTTATACCAGGGCTAAAGCCGGCAAATCAATGGCTGAAAAGCTTGCAGGCGAGCTTATGAGCGCAGCTAACAACGAAGGAAGCGCTGTAAAGAAAAAAGAAGATGTACACAGGATGGCTGAAGCTAATAAAGCTTTCGCTCATTTCAGGTGGTAACACAGGTTTTTTAGACACTCCGATTTAACGTTTCACGAAAAAGTAAACAGAATAGAAAGCATATAAAGTTTAATGCCTAGAAAAGTATCATTAGAAAAGACGAGAAACATCGGTATCATGGCTCATATTGATGCCGGGAAAACGACTACTACAGAACGAATACTATATTACACCGGCCGTTTGCACAGAATGGGCGAAGTTCATGAAGGTGCAGCAACAATGGACTGGATGGATCAGGAAAAAGAGCGCGGTATTACAATTACCAGTGCTGCTACTACCTGTTTCTGGAAAGATAACCGTATCAATATCATTGATACACCGGGTCACGTTGATTTTACCGCTGAAGTTGAGCGTTCATTAAGGGTTCTTGATGGCGCCGTTGCGCTTTTCTGCGCAGTTGGCGGAGTTGAGCCGCAGTCTGAAACCGTTTGGAGACAGGCTGATAAATACGGTGTGCCCCGTTTGGCATTCATTAATAAGATGGACAGGACCGGCGCGGATTTTTATCATGTGCTTGAAATGATGAAAGAAAGACTGAAAGCGAACGTTGTTCCGCTTCAGCTTCCTATTGGCGCAGGCGATATATTCGTTGGGCAGATAGATCTTATCACAATGAAGGCGCTGATATATAATGCCGATACTTTAGGGCAGACCTGGGAAGAACAGGATATACCGGCTTCACTGGTTGAAAAAGCAAATGAATATCGTTTGAAACTTCTTGAATCAGTTTCTGAAGTTGACGATACATTATTGAATAAATTCCTCAACGGTCAGGAAATATCCGAAAAGGAAATTAAAAAAGTTTTAAGGGAAGCTACACTTAAAGTGAAGATCATTCCCGTTCTTTGCGGTTCTTCATTCAAAAATAAAGGTGTGCAGTCACTGCTTGATGCTGTGATAGATTACCTGCCGTGTCCGAAGGATATTGGAGAAGTATGGGGACATCATATTCACACTGATGATCACATTACAAGAAATGTATCTGATGAAGAAAAATTCTCATCACTTGCTTTTAAGATCATGACTGACCCGTTTGTAGGTAAGCTTACATTCTTCAGGGTTTACTCAGGTGTTTTAAAGTCAGGTTCTTATACATATAATCCGGTTTCCGGCAAGAAGGAAAGAGTCGGAAGACTTCTCCAGATGCACGCTAATCACCGTGAAGATATTGAAGAAGTTTATGCAGGCGATATAGCCGCAGTTATAGGTTTAAAGCATACAAGAACAGGTGATACATTATGCGATGAGCATGATCCTATCGTTCTGGAGAGAATGACATTCCCCGAGCCTGTTATCCAGCTTGCAATTGAGCCTAAAACAAAAGTTGATCAGGATAGACTTTCGGAGTCGCTAGGTAAACTTGCGGAAGAAGATCCTACACTTCGTATTTCTACAAACGAAGATACAGGTCAGACTATTTTAGCAGGTATGGGCGAGCTTCACCTTGAAATTATTGTTGACCGCTTAAAGCGCGAGTTTAAAGTAGATGCTAACATTGGTAAACCCCAGGTTGCTTACAAAGAGACCATTACCAAAAAGGTTGAGCAGGAAGGCAAGTTCATCAGGCAGTCCGGCGGTAAAGGACAGTTTGGACATGTCTGGATCACTCTTGAGCCAAATGAAAAAGGCAAAGGATTCGTATTCGAGAATAAGGTTGTAGGCGGTTCAATTCCTAAGGAGTTTATCAAGCCTGTTGAGCATGGTATTGAAGAAGCTATGAAAAATGGTGTTCTTGCAGGTTATCCTGTTGAAGATGTTAAAGCAGTTCTTTTTGATGGCTCGTTCCATGATGTTGACTCATCTGAAATGGCATTCAAGATCGCAGGGTCAATGGCATTTAAAGCCGGCGCTCTAAAAGCTGGTCCTGTAATACTTGAGCCAATTATGCAGGTGGAAGTTACTACTCCGGATGAATACATGGGTGATATTATGGGTGATCTTAGCTCAAGAAGAGGTAAGATCGAAGGCATGAGCCAGAGAGCCGATGCACAGGTTATCCGCGCAATGGTAGCACTCTCAGAGATGTTTGGATATGCAACTTCAATGCGTTCAATGACGCAGGGAAGAGCTATTTACAATATGGAATTCTCTCATTACGAGGAAGTTCCGAAGTCAATTTCTGAACAGATAATTGAAAAGTACAAAGGAAAAGAATCAGTAGGCGCATAAGCCTGCAGATCTTCATCCTGAACGAAGTGAAGGATCCGGTTTTTAGTTTATGAGTTATTAAGATATCAATGGATTCTTCGTCGCTTCGCTCCTCAGAATTTGAAAATGTTCTTTAATTTTTGGGTTAGCTTATTGAAAGCTACTCGT
>JACSRQ010000088.1 GCA_014879675.1 Ignavibacteria bacterium | reverse complement strand
GTAAATATGTTGAGGATTTATATGGCAGGCTTGCTTCAAGTAATACATGGACAGGAAGCACTAACACTTTTGAAGGAGCGTTGTTCCATGAATTTGTAAGTTTTGAAAATGATGTACTTGGTCAAAATTACGAGTATGATGTGAACAGCAATTTATATCTGAGAGCAACACAGCCCAGCAACAATACAGTTATTTGGAAACGGTATTTAACCGACAATTATCTTGATACCAGCTTTCTATTTTGGGATGGTTCGAAGCTGAGGCTCGGGCTTGGCAAGGGCCCGCTTTATGGTCGGAGCAATACTCAGTCTCCAGTCCCTATTAACACCAGCCATTTTTCTTATTCAGGAGATCAGTTAAGCATCCTGAACCCATTAAGCCATGATTCAAGCTGGACAAAAAAAATTACAGCATACAGTGATTCCACTGATGGGGAGTTTATATTTTTCGATAAGAATTACACATTCAAAAAAAGTACATTCTATAACTTGGGCGGTTCGATTTGGGATTTAAAGCTCCATTACATTTCAAAGAACAATGGCTCTCCGCTTGTTCGCGATTCTGCGTGGGTAATTAATGATGCCAGCCATAGTTATAATACAACCAACTCTGAAATATCCGGCAGTACTTGGCTGTATGTTGATACTTTGACGTTGCCGGGTGCAGGATTGTATTCCCTGACCTATTCGGCTGTTGTAACCTTTCCGGCAGCGACTGGAAGCGATGACTATGACACTATATGGGTTGATGTTGGAACGGGAACGGGCAGCGATAAACAATTACCGGGCTCCGAAGCATTTGTTACTCATTATTATGATAATACAGCTACTACCGGAGGGGCGGTCACTGTATCATGGCAAACCACTTATCAAAATTCATCCCCTAATCGATCACTATTTATCCGTTCTAAAAATACAACGGGTGCAGTCGGCTCAATGTATGTATCACGAGTAAGCTGTTTATACCAATTAATAAAGTAGGGGGGATATCATGGTAACAATATTTGTTCTGGCAATAATCCAATCGCTTTATGACTTCGCTGGTTGGTTCGGGCTGTTCAAGGAGAATGACAAGCACCCGAAGCGGTTGTATTTCAGAATAACAAAGGAAGTTCTCGACTTCGCTGTTGTTCCGGTGATCGCATTCTATTACTTTGGAGTACCGCTTCAGGTCTTCGCTGCTTTCTATATTGCGAAGTGGTTGCATTTGTGCGACTCATTCTACAATATTTGGAGGTATATTCTAACCAACCAGCCCACACCGGAGTGGGGCTATTGGCGTTGGTGGACTCCATTGGGCTTGCTTCGCACTAATTTTTGGGGCTTTTGTGTGTTCAAGGGCTACACTGAATATGATTATGATACCGGGGACGGTTTCTGGCATCCTCATGAAAATCTCTCTAATTTGAATGATTTTAAGTATTATAAATCAGGGTTTTCTCGAGGCATGGTTTCAGCAGAAGAGGCATACATTCAAACCCTATATGGATTGATATTGGCAAGTATAATATTGGCGTTTTAAGCAGATAAAAGGCTTTTATAGCGGTTTTGGGTTGGTAATTATATCCTAAAACCGCTATTTTTATTTATTCTTATTTGCATTTATCGTGATTTTTAATTTGCAATTAGCGTGGGCGTTTACACTCGCCAACCAGGGTATAGATAACAGTAACAGTTTGTAAATAAACAAATTTAATCGATTTGTAACCCTTGCATCAGGATATATCCGTTTTGCTTTCCCCTCACTTCTGCACTCAATTATTGCTATTTTTGTATTAAATAATACCGGGAATGCCCAGGCAGCCGCTCTTAATTTATTAAGGGAGGAAAGTCCGGACACTCAAGGGCAATGTGCCGTGTGAAAGCACGGGTGCTGCAGGGTAAACTTGCAGTAACGGAAAGTGCCGCAGAAAATAAACTACCCCGGTTTACCGGGGAAAAGGTGAAAAGGCGGTGTAAGAGACCACCGTTGCATCCGGTAACGGATGTATGCATGGAAAACCCCGCAGGAGTGCAAAGCCGCGTAAAGTATCATTTTCGGGCTGCCCGTCTGAATCTGCCGGAAACGGTTCGCCGTCAGGGCGGTGTGATACAGGGTAGGCTGCATTAGATAAATGGCTGCCGGGGTTCGCTTGTGATCTATTCACTTGTGAGCTTTGACAGAATCCGGCTTACGGGCTTTCCGGTTATTATTTATTTTGTAAGTGGATCTAACTTAAGTTTTTCTTCAGCTTGCCTTTTCATTTCTATTGCATCGCGGTTGTAAGGATCTTTGCTTAATACTGTATCCAGTTTTTTTTCACATGCGGCATAGTCACCAGTTTGCAAATAATATGCGGCACGCGTGAGTGAAAGATCTATACCCAGATATCCGGTTTTTTCAATTGCCGAGAGCTGCTGGTCTGCCTTTTCATACTTTCCCGCTTTCAGAAAATGAGATGTAAGATTCATTCTAAACCTGAAATTGATCTCATCTGCGGCAAGAACTTTGCCCGTAAGCTCATCAGCTTCTTTATCCCTGCCTGATTCAAAATATATCATAGCCAGCAGCGCGTCACATGAGTTTACATTAAAATAATTCTTACGCGCTTTGGAAACTTCTTCGGCTGCCTGTCGAAGCAGATCATTTTTTGCAGCGGGCTCTATTAACCTGTTCGATATTACCATTTCATATACTTCAGAGGCAAGGATAAGCCTGTATGTTGGATTCTCCGGCTCTGCAATTACTGCTGCATTGATCTCACTTATTCCCTGCTTATATTTTCTTTCATTCATGAGCTTTTCACCATTTAAAAAATGGTGATCGGCAATTATTTTGTTCTTGTATATAAAAGCATTGTATCCGAAAAACATCAGCAGCAGCATAGCCACAAGCACAGTGCCCGCCCTGCCCAGACTGAAAAATTTGACTTCCTTTCTTTCGCTTAGATCAAACACCCTGATGAATAAAAACAGCAGGAACAATCCCAGTAGTATTGTAATATCATCAAAATTCGTCAAACCATAAACAGCATATCCGCTTATTGATACAAGCAGCGCCGTGAATGTATGCCTGCTGACTGCAGAAATTTCCGGAGCAAATATGTTTCTTAAACATACCCGTACCGCGGAAAGCAGCAAAAACGAATACGCCAGCAGGCCTACGACACCCATACTGCACAATACTTGCAGGTAGTTACTGTGAGCATTATCTATTGTGCGCATCATGTCAGATCTTCGCAGGGCGTAGGAATAAAACTCAGTTAAAGCATTTGGGAACATTGCAATTCCCGGACCGGTAAACGGATACTTCCAAAATACCTTCAAAGCATCTTTCCATATCAGCCACCTTTGATTATCATATCCCGAAAAAATGCTAAATACCCGGGTAACAAAAATATTATCAGGGAAAATGAGCACAATTCCCGCTGTTATTACAACCAATGAAGCCGCTGCAATGAAAACCTTTTTCTTTAAGCCTTTTCCGGACTGCCTGTTTACAGCAAAATATACTATCGTCAGAATCACGGCTTCCGCAATTACCGCCAAGTAGGCTGAACGTGTTCGCGTAACAATTACCCCGCATAATATCAATAAAGGGAAAATCCATTTCAATATTGCGGCCGATTTACCCGAAACATTCAGCAGCGCAAGGGGGAATATTATTGCGAGGAATCCACCTGTAAACACCGGGCTGCCGATAGTTGTTACCGGCCTCTTATCCTGAGCAGGCTGTATATCGAATGGATCCATACCCAACTGCTGCATTATGGCGTAAACCGAAACCACCACAGCTGCCGATTCCAGCACAAATACCACTTTCTTTGCTATATTCTGTTTGTTGATATAGGCCACCGCAAAAAAATAGATCAGTGTAAGATAGATAAACGTTATCAATCCAACCTGTCTTTCATACTGGCCGTAATAGCTTGCCAATGGATTGATCGAAAATACCGTTGATATCACCGCAGCGCAAAAGAAGATAAGCACAGCTGCATCGAGAGGTGAGTTAAAACAAAGTTGGAGTCCGCTTGAAGTTTTGTATGAAGTTAGTGATCGGTACGCGGCAGGTATCATTACCGAAGATATAAAAATCCCGCCGAAGATTATCAGTACTGCTGCTTTGGGAAGATCAGATTGGCTATAGAGGAGTTTTGTTACTGTAAGGGGTATTAAAGATATAAGAAGGTAAAGTAAATATTTGGCAGTGCCTGTGCCTGATATTTCCTTCTCATTCATTACTTTCGATTTTTTTTAGGTTCACATCCATTTGAGGGAACGGCATAACGATGCCATTACTATCAAATGCGAGCTTCACAGCTTCATTCATATAAAATCCCAGCTCAATAAGATCTGAGTTGTTAACCCAAACTCTTGATTCCAGCACAACCGAGCTTGCTGCAAGCTCTTTTACACCTATCACAGGCAGCGGGTCTTTAAGTATCTTGCTGTTGCTTTCTATAACCTCAGAGATAATATCCTTAGCTTTTTTGATATCGCTGCCGTAGCTGATGGAAAAAACCGAGTCGATCCTTCTTTGCGGCTCGCGTGAGTAATTTACAATTGAGCCTGTCGATAGCGGCCCGTTTGGTATAAATACAACTTTGTTATCAAGCGTGTGCAGCACAGTGTTGAATATCCGCAGCTCTTTTACAGTACCTTTATGCCCCTGCGCTTCGATGAAATCCTCTTTAACAAATGGCTTATATATCAGCAGCAATACGCCGCCCGCAAAATGCTGCAGTGAACCTGATAGCGCCATGCCGATCGATAATCCAACCGCGCCAAGCAGCGCTATGAATGAGGTCATCTCAATGCCTATCATGCCCATTACACTGATAAGCAAAAGTACCTTAAGCACAATTGATATTATAGTGCGGAAGAATGGCCGCAGTGATTCATCGACCTTCCTTGCCTGCATTATCCTGACAATGAACTTCACAAACAGGCTGATCAGCCATAAGCCTGCTATAAGAGTGATGAGCGCAAGCGCAAGCTTAGGCAGGTATTCAATTACCTGCTCAGTTAAAACCTCAAGCGAATGTTTACTAAAAATTTCCTGCATCCCGCTTACCTCATTTTTGTCATATAAAAATCAATTTTTTTTGTGCTGCCATCTTTCCCCGGACCTTCGATCCACGCATGCAGATTCCCTTCTTCAAGGCAGTATGTTATTTTTTTAGGGAAATCATGTTCGGGATTTTCAAATACGGCGAGCGTATCATTTACATCAGTCAGCTTGAATTTTACGGGTGCGGTGTTATGTTTAACATCGGCAACATAAAATATTCCATCAGGCGTGTTTTCTATTTTCAGCTTCTCGCTGAATGTAACCTTACTGTCCTTTTCAGTCCTGGAGCTGCCTTCGTACAGGTCATCGCTTACCTTCACCCACTCTTCGTATGACTTCACACCGGGCGAATCATTGACTGATATCCATTTATCAACTATCCATAGAAGCTTATCCATACCTGTTCCCCCCGAATTTGTGTTCAGTACAAAAATTGATATAAGTAATAATACTTTAGCCATTTGAGAGGTAAATTAATGATAATAGAACTTAGTTTCTATTGCAGAAAAACAGTCCTTTATGGAGTCTTAGTATACGAAAGTAAACACAAAATTTGAAAAACTGTGTTTGAAGAAGTTTCTATTATTTAAAAAACACTGCATGTTTGACCTCACCCCCTAACCCCCTCTCCTAAAAGGAGAGGGGGAAATAACAAAATTTTTGATTTTGTTCTCCCCTCTCCCTTCGGGAGAGGGGCTGGGGGTGAGGGTCAAAAGCAAAAAGCTCACTTACTCTATGCTCCGCAATTCC
The DNA here is from genome assembly GCA_014879675.1 of Ignavibacteria bacterium. Taxonomy (GTDB): domain Bacteria; phylum Bacteroidota; class Ignavibacteria; order Tepidaquicellales; family OLB5; genus OLB5. The sequence goes on along the minus strand of JACSRQ010000088.1, from coordinate 12,831 downwards.
CGGCTTAAAAGCCGAGTTAAACGGAACATGAAATTCAATGAGTGGAAATAAATTTTAACTGTAAGGGTAGTGATCAAAAAGAAACGGGATAAAAATATCCCGTTACCCGGTTTGAAGCCGGTTATAAAATTGTGTGTCTGTGTTTAAGCTGCCTGTTATTTCAGCTATCAGTGCTGGCAGACTTCAGTCAATACGCCGCCGACTGATTTCGGCTTTACGAATGCTATAAGCATATTATCCGAGCCTATCTTAGGCTCTTTGTTTATCAGCTCGAATCCTGATTCATCAAGCCTTTTCAGATCGCTTTTTACATCATCTGATTCATATGCAACATGGTGAATACCTTCGCCGCGTTTTTCTATGAACTTGCTTATGGGTGAATCTGCCGATGTACCTTCAAGAAGCTCAATTGTGGATTCACCAACTGTAAACTTAACAACGTTTACCATCTGTTCAGCAACATATTCCATTTCCGAAGGTTCAGAATTAAGAAGCTTTCTGTACATTTCTGATGCGGATTTAAGGTCTTTAACTGCAATTCCCAGGTGTGAAATTTTATTTATCATATATAGTCGCTCATGCCCTTTCTTTTTAAGTAGTCAACTATTTCCTTTACTTCCTGCGACCTCTCTTTTTTACAGATCAGCAGGCCATCTTTTGTATTAATAATTATCAGGTCATCTGCCCCGATAACACTCACAAAACCCTTCTGGCTCATGATCAGGTTATTATGCGCATCCTTAATGAAGCTATCGCCCATTATAGCATTACCGTTCTTATCTTTTACGCGCAGCCTGGAGACTTCATCCCAGCTGCCTAGATCGCTCCATTTCAGGTCGGCTTTGATAACATAAACATTTTTAGCTTTTTCCATAACGCCATAGTCGATCGAGATACTTTTTATCTCGGCGAACACCTGGTCAAGCACTTTCTGGTATTTGGCTGTATGAAGCGATTTCTCTATTTTCTGCAGCGCATGGTAAAGGTCGGGAAGCTGACCCTGCATCTGTGTCAGCATTGTATCAGCCCTGAAAATGAACATTCCGCTGTTCCACAGGAAATCACCGCTCTCGAGGAAGATCTTCGCAACATCAAGTGTTGGCTTTTCGGCGAATGTTTTCACACGGTAAATATTTACGCCGCTTGATTCTTCCCGGTAGAAAGCATCTTCAATAAATTGTATGTATCCGTAGCCGGTTTCGGGATGAGAGGGCACTATGCCAAGTGTTACGATGGCATCCCTGTCTTCCACGAACTTAAGCCCGGAGTTAACAACTTTAGTAAACTCATCAACATTTTCTATCAAATGATCGGCGGGTACAACGAACATCTTGGCTTTTTCATCAAACTGTTTCAGCATGATTGAAGCCAACCCGATACATGGCGCGGTATTTCTTCCAACGGGCTCGCCGATAATATTTTCTTTTGGTATGCGCGGAAGCTGCTTCTTAACCAGGTCAATATATTGCCTGTTGGTAATTACAAACACCTGGTCAATGGGTACAATATCCTTAAGCCGCTTAATGGTAAGCTGGAGCATTGTATCATCTGAATTGGCGATGGGGAGAAACTGCTTCGGCAGCCTTGTTGTGCCGTAAGGCCAGAACCTTGCGCCAACACCGCCTGCCATTACAATAGCGTATGATTTCATAATTTTATCTCACTCTCATGAATCTGCGAATATTTTCACAGGATTATTAAGATGGCGCACCAGTACATTGAAATCCTCCGGTTTGCGGTCGGTAAGCAGCATCTTAAATGTAAAAATTATGTATTTAATTATCTGCTGAATTTCAGGTTCCTGCATTTCCATTCTATAGTCTTTTACATACTTTAAGAACACGTATGTAACCTCTGCAAGTTTCAGCAGGTCGTTATGTTTTATTGCGGCGGATATTTTTGCTATCATCCTGAGCGCATTATTCAGCTCGCTCACTTTTTCGAGCGCGTCAAACTTGCTGTACTCGCCCTTTAAGCCGCCTATGGAGTTGAAGCTCTTTTCAAATTCTTTAATAAGATACTTCAGCTTGAAGTTAGCGCTATCAAGCTGCGATTGCTTGAGCTGCGGTTTCTGCGGGAAGAGTCTCGGTTCTTCCGGCGGAGCTTCTTCATTTACAGTTTCCTGCACTTTATCTTCAGCGGTTTCGGCCCCGGCTTCAGTGGATGATACATCAATTTCGGTTTGGTTTTGCTTATCCGCTTCATCTTTAACTTGAGGCGGGGATACTTTTTCGGGCTGCGCTGTAATATCGCTCTTTAGCTTTTCCATCCTGTCAACTATGGTGTCATAGTTAAGGTAATCTTCGCCCTTTATCAGGCTGTTAACCAGTGCAAGCGATGAATCGAGCAGCTTTATCCGCTCGGCAGTTAACAGCTCAGACTGGCTTATGGATTTTGTGAAGAAAATATTCATTGTAAGGAATACATCAGCAATCAGATCGAATGATAGCTGCCTTGAAAGATTCGAGAGCTCGCTTGTAATACCTATGATCTCCGTGGTGCACTGCAGGCATCTTTCGCTCAGCTTACCCGAGTCATCAACACGGCAATCTTTTGAGACCGATGCAAGCAGCTTTTCGAGTATCTTTACTTCTTCAAAAAATTTCGTTTCAAACTTGTAATAGGCTTCATTTGTGATAGCCTCTTCTTTTACATGCGTCTGTCCTTCAGTATTAGAGCTAATAGGCTTGTGTACTTCTATTTCAATTTCAGGCAGGTTTTCCGTAATGAGTTCTTCTTCTGAATTATCTTCATCGGATACTGACTCAATCATTTCAGAATCTTCGCCGGAATCTGAGGCATCTGTCTCTGTATCTTCAGCCGAGAGATCTTCATACTCATCCTGATCGTTTTCATCTGATGCAGTAACCTTGCCGGACTTTTCTTCGGTTACTTCTTCCGGATTTTCAACGGAGTCGCTTATGCTTTCGATCTCAAATACTTCGGCTTCGCCCTGGTTCGATTCATTATTTTCGATCAACGTAAGGCCAGTATCTTCATCATCCTGCTGGTCACCCTGATCATCCAGGCTATCTATCTCAACAACATTGCTTTGCTGTTCATCTTCGGAAGTTTCTATTTTGATATTCTCCGCGGTCTTTTCAGCAGAAGTATCCTCTTCCGAAATGCTCTTTATTACTTCCTGTACATTTTCGCTTTTGTAAACGTCTATTTTCGCGCATATCTTTGAAAGGTTCATCCTGTCGTAATCAAAGTTATCCTTAAGGTTGAATATAGTAACCTGCGATTTATCAATTTTATCAGAAATGTACAGCAAGTATTTGAACAGCATGTCAAGCCCCGCAGTTTTGCCGACAAGGTATGTCACTTTCATAGCATCATCAATTGCCATGATACTATCAACAAGCTTGCTCAGCCTGTAGTTTTCCCTGAACCCGCTTTGAGGCGAGTTCACTACAGTATGAAGCAGGTAATTTATGTAGTCTTTTTTAAATGTCAAAAATCTCTTTCCCGTAAAAGATGGGATTCCATTATTAAATTTTCAAAAATCTTTGTTTAACCGTTCAGGTAAACTCTTTCAACCCTATCTGCAACTGCGCAAAGCATTTCGTAAGGTATCGTTCCGCATAGCTTCGCCAGCTTATCCGCTCCTATGTTAAATCCGTTCTCTTCGCCCATCAGCAGAACATCGTCGCCGATCCTGATGCTGTACTTTCTCCCGAGCGCAACCATTATCCAATCCATAGTAACCGAGCCAACCTGCCGGTACAGCTTTTTGTTGATGCCGACTTTTGCTTTGTTGCTCAGCAAACGCCAATAACCATCGCCGTATCCGATAGGAACCGAAGCTATGAATTCCGGCTGCTTCGCGAAGTATTTTCTGCCGTATGATACACTTTCCCTTGTGCCGATCTTTTTAATGAACGTTACTTTTGATTTCAGGTTCATCACCGGCTTGAGCTTTATTTTATTCCTAACACCGCTTCCGGGGTAGTAGCCGTAAAGCAAAAGACCCGGTCGTACCATGTTGAAATACGAGCCTTTCAGGTCCAGCACGCCGCCGCTGTTTGCGGAGTGGACTATGGGGAATTCAATCCCAGCTCTTTTTAGATCGCCAAGCAGTTTGTTGAATCTTTTAAGCTGCAGCTTTGAGAAGGTTTTATTCTTCTCCTCAGAAGTTGCAAAATGCGTAAATATTCCTTCAAGCTCAAGATTCTTAAGCGCGGATATTTGTTTTATGGTTTCAAACGCGCTTTTATGGTCAAGCCCTATCCTGCGCATACCGGTATCCACTTCGATGTGAATCTTGAACCGGCTCTTGAATCTGCGGCTGTAATCATTCAGAAATTTAGCTGTATCATATGAAGCGACTGTTGCAGTAAGGTTATGTTTGTGTAATATGGAAACATATTTAGACGGCTCAAGCTTTGAATGAATAAGCGTTCCGAAAACAAGAATGGGAGTATTTGGGATGAGCCTTCTGAGCCTGATAGCCTCATCATAATTTGCCACACCTAGGAAATCGATGCCAAGCTCTACAAGCTTTTTGCTTACTTCCTCAATTCCATGGCCGTAAGCGTTCGCCTTCACAACTCCGCAGATCCGCACTTTGCGCTTTGGATACTCGCCGTGCACATGCCTTCTAACCTGTTCGAGGTTAAATGCCAGCTTTGAAAGATCTATTTCTGCGCGTGTTGGGTTCACTGTCTTTTAATCCCCGCGCAAGCGGGGATCTATTTTTTCTTTACTTTTTTTGTTTCCCAAAAATTCTGAATCAGTACAATCGACTATCATTCTTTCTCAAACCGGATAGTCTGTCTCAAAACTCATTAGGAGACGACCCACCGGGTCGTCTCTACACGATAATCTTCAATAATCGAAAAAATCTTGTTTTCTTTGTTTCCCAAACTCCAGTTTGGGAAACAGGTTAACAAGGGAATCCATTTTCTAAATTATACTCTCCCCTCTCTTTTTAGGAGAGGGACCGGGGGTGAGGTTTCAAACTTACAATCCCGGTTTGGTGAGCTTCATCAGGTTCAATACCTTATTAAGCTCCTTTTCGGGCATAATGTTCTTCGATCTTATCACATCCATTATTGAGCGGTGTGTTTTAACTGATTCCTTTGCAATTTCAGCAGCTCTGGCATAGCCTATTATCGGATTAAGGGCGGTTACAATGCTGATTGACTTTTCGGCATAGTCCCTGCATTTCTTTTCATCGGCAATAAGTCCCGCCACGCAATTATCATCAAAAACATTCAGCGCGTTCTTTAAGATCTCAACCATCCACACTATATTAAATATCATAACCGGCATCATTACGTTCAGTTCTAGCTGTCCAGCCTGTGAGCACATCATAACAGTGTGGTTATTGCCCATTACCTGGTATAACACCTGGTTCATCATTTCAGCCATTGAGGGATTAACCTTACCCGGCATGATAGATGAGCCCGGCTGTACTGCAGGCATGATAATTTCTGCAAATCCGGTTGTTGGACCCGATGCCAGCAGCCTGAGATCGTTGGTGATCTTTGTCATATCAATGGCAAAATTATTAATTGCCGAAGAAAGCTCCATGAAGGGAAGCATGCTCTGCATTGCTTCAAAATAATTCTTAGCAGGCTTTAGCTTAAGTCCTGTAACTTTAGAAAGATTCTTAGCCATTAGCGGCCTGTACTTTGCATGTGTGTTAAGTCCCGTGCCTACTGCTGTTCCGCCAATGCCAAGCTCGGCAAGATGTTTCTGCGTAACCGAGATCAGATCATAATGCCTGCTTACTATTTCTGCATAGCCTTCAAACTCCTGCCCGAGCGTGATCGGCGCTGCATCCTGCAGGTGTGTTCTTCCGGATTTAATTACTTTTGAAAACTCGCGTGATTTTTTCTCAAGGGTTTTACGGAATTTATTTATTACCGGCAGCAGTCTTTTAACCATGATCAAAGAGGCAAGCCTCATTGCTGTTGGGAAAGTATCATTGGTTGACTGCGCCATATTCACATGGTCATTCGGATTTATTATAGAATAGTCGCCGCGTTTGCCGCCAAGTAATTCTATCCCGCGGTTGGCAAGCACTTCGTTAGTATTCATATTGTGTGAAGTACCGGCTCCCGCCTGGTAAACATCCACAACAAAATGATCGCGGTGTTTGCCATCCAAAACTTCATCTGCTGCTTTAACTATAGCGCCTGCAATTTTTTTATTCAGAAGTCCGAGCTCTGAGTTCGTTATGGCTGCGGCCTTTTTGATATATACATAAGCATCAACCATTACCGGGTGCGCTTTCCAGCCGCTTACCGGGAAGTTATGCACTGCTCTTTGGGTCTGCACGCCGTAATATGATTCAAAAGGGATGTTAATTTCGCCGAGTGAGTCTTTTTCGATCCTGGTTTTCATTAAAAATTTACGCCTTTCACTATGGTTCAATGATATGTATTTTAGATAATCTACTCGATTAAAGTGATGAATTCCTGCAAATTATTCACTAATTTAACAATTAATTATCATTAGTTATAGTTAAAATTTTATGAAGAAAATATTTTACCTCCTCCCATTCATATTTTTGTTTGCCGGCAATGTTGTTTTAGCACAGGATAACCCGGATACAACGGTATCCGCAGAAGATACTGTTAAAATCACCGAAGACAGCACTACCGTTACTGAAACAGATCCGGTAAAAGCTGAGATTAGCAGGATTATAAAAGAAGTTAACTCGCGCGCTGCCGAGATAGATAATATCATTTCGGATGGTGAGATAAAGATAAAAACACCTAAAATTGATGAATCCGGTTCAATAGAAGTACATGTGAAAAAGAAAGACGACCTTTGGTTCAAAATAGAAGGCCCGCTGGGAATTGACGCTGCGGTTGCGCATTTTAACCGCGACAGGTTCACCTTTTTTGATGACCTGAATGATGTTGTGACTACGGGTTCAACTACTATTCTGAATATCGGTACACTCACCAAGATCCGCTGCACATTTGATGATATGATAAATGCGTTTTCGGGCACTGTGCGAATTCCGAAGGGAAAGAAAGATGTTCTTTCAATGAGTGAAGAAGGAAGCCAGTACGTGCTTGCTCTAAAGCGCGGTACCATAACGCGGAAATACTGGGTGGATAAAGATAATTACTCGGTTTACAAGTACCTATATCTTAGCAAATCAGGGCAAACCTTGATATCATTCGAGTTTTCAAATTTCTCGAGCTCCGGAAGCAGCTCTTACGCAAGAAGAGTTGAGATCCGCAGACCTAAACAGGGTGAGTATTTCAAGCTGACGTTTGAAAATGTTAATCTGAACCAGGGTTACCTGGATTTCAAGGTTGACTATCCATACGGTGATGTAAAAGTAAGAAACTGGAAATAGTTTAGAAGGTATATAACATGGATACTTTAAAAAGGGGTTCATCCCCTTTTTTTATTACTAATAAATAAGCTGATTTCAAATTATCTGCCCATATAAATATTTTATTCAGAAAACACACTACATTTATTTTTTTGTGACAAATTAGTATTTTTACGAATGGCAAAAATGAAAACTGAATGTGCATGCGGTGAAGTACATGAATTTGAAGGAGCAGCTGCAAAGTACTTTGAAGGTAATGTACCGGAATACGTAGATTGCAGCGAGTGTCCCGTGTGCAGTCCGGAACTGCTTGATAAACCCGAAAATCATGAAGATGAGGCTTACAAGGAAGAGGTGGATATAGAAGAGCTTGAAAAGGCGCTGGAAGATGACCCTGTAACGGATATGGACGAACTGGGCGAGGATTTTGAAGAAGAAGAGTTTTAAAAAAGAAAGTAATAAAACTAACATTTTATAGAGTGTAAATGGAAAAACCCGCATAAAAAGCGGGTTTTTCCATTTTAAAAGCCATATAATTTTAAGAATAACTGTGAGAGCCTATCTTCCATCCATTGCGTACGCATCTTCACCGTGCAGGTTTGAATCCAGCCCTTCAGCTTCCTCCTTCTCGGTAGTTCTTACCGGCGTAAAGAGGTTTATCAGCCATAACATTCCGTAAGTAAATCCGAATGCATAAACACTGCTAATCAGTATTGCGAGAAGCTGAACTTTGAAGAATTCCGTGCCGCCATGAAGCAAACCGTTTGAGCCTGCTGCATTAATAGTTACTGTGCCGAAAATACCAAGCATTATAATACCTATCAATCCGCCCACGCCGTGAACTCCCCATACATCAAGCGCGTCATCCCATTTCAGCTTGTTCTTTAATGCCACAGCAAAGTAACAGATTACGCCTGCGGCAATACCGATAAATACTGATGCTTTAAGGGAAACATATCCTGCGGCAGGTGTAATTGTTGCAAGTCCGGCAACAGCACCGGTTAACAATCCAACAAATTTCGGTTTCTTTTCAATCCACCATGCCAATAACAGCCATGTAACTGCAGCAAATGAGGCGGCAATATCTGTATTCAGAAAAGCTGCGGCAGTAACGCTATCAACTGCGAATTCACTGCCTGCGTTAAAGCCATACCATCCGAACCACAACAATCCTGTGCCAAGCGCTATTAAAGGAATGCTGTGCATTCCGGGATCCGCTACTCTTCTTCTGCCTATGTACAGAACAGATGCAAGCGCCGCAAATCCGGCAATGTTATGAACAACTATACCTCCTGCAAAATCCCTTACACCCCATGCTGCTAAAATTCCGCCGCCCCATATCATATGAACGAACGGGAAATAAACGAACAGCAGCCACAGCACAAGAAATATCAGGTATGCGCCGAATTTAACCCTGTTAGCGAAAGCTCCCGTAATAAGAGCAGGGGTTATAATTGCAAACATCATTTGATAAGCTATGAATACATATAGAGGAATACTAGGATTAAGCGGACTTGGCGTAGTTGGAGTAATGCCCGCTAAAAATGCCATATTAAGATTACCTATTATGCCGCCGATATCAGTTCCCGATGCCATATCACCGCTGAAACACATTGAGTAGCCAACTATAAACCACAGAACCGTAGTTACACCCATAGAAACAAAGCTCTGCATCATAATTGTAAGAACATTTTTACGGCCAACTAATCCGCCGTAGAAAAATGCGAGGCCCGGAGTCATAAGCATTACCAGGCTTGTTGCCAGAAGCATGAATCCGGTATTACCAGTATCAAACATTACTTAACTACCTCCTTTAATGAAATAAATGCAATTATTTCAGATTTTTCTCGAAACTATACAACAAAATTAATATTTAGAAATTTTCAGAACTATGAGAGAGGTCATATTATTGAATGAGCTAAGTCATTTGTTGTCATATGGTAAAAGGACTATTTTTGGAAGACAACAATACAAAATCTACAAATAATCTAAAAAAAACGATGAAATATAGAATAAATTACCTCTTTTTACTGATAATTCTGATTGTTGCAGTAATTTCGGCCTCCTCACAGGAAAAAAAGGAAACGGGCCTGTTCGCTGGATTCCCCGAAGAGCTTACGCTTACCGGGTATGTTGATGCATATATTGCTTATGATAATGACAAGGTTACCCCGCTCAGGCAATTTTCGGTTATTGCTCCCTACAGGGATGAGTTCAGGATCAATCTCGCTATGCTTGCACTCAGATATTCTTCAAAACACATTCGAAGTAACATAGCAATTCAGTTTGGTGATGTGCCCAAATATAACTGGCCGCAGCAGCCGAATGAATATATGCAGTACATCCAGGAAGCTAACATCGGTGTATCACCCGGAAAAAATTCATGGGTAGATGCAGGGTACTTTCTGACACATATTGGCGGCGAAGGAATTATTCCGAAATATAATTTCTTTACATCTATCGCGCTTGGTACATACTTTGAGCCGATATACCAGAGCGGCATAAGGTATTCATACACCGGCAAAAAATTCTACACGTCACTTATGCTGTTGAACGGGTACAATGTACTTGCGGATAATAACAAGAATAAATCATTCGGCCTGCAGCTTGGATACAAACCTAATGATAAATTTGACGTTACCTTCAATAATATCACAGGTAACGAAATGCCAACCGGCGTTGAAGGCAGAACAAGGATATATAACAATCTCGTGCTTAAGTTCTTCCCGGCAAAAAAGCTTGATGTGATCGTAAGCGGTGATTTCTGTTTGCAGGATAAATCAAAGATCGATGATGCTGCGGCAATGGGAAGCATGTTCTCAGCTTTTGCATCGATGAAATACAGGGCATCAAAAAACGTTTCGCTTATGCTTAGGGGTGAATTGTTCCAGGATAAGGACGCCATATTTACGACTCCGCTGTTAATGTCAGATAGTACTTTCAGCGGATTGAAGGCTTTTGGTATTACTGCGGGAATGGAATACACTCCGACAACAAATTCATACTTCAGGCTTGAAGGCAGGTACATATCAACTGATGCTGACCAGAAGATATTTTATGAAGCAAAAAATACGCGCGCAGAGGTTATCTTATCGGGCGGAATAGAATTCTAGCAGAACAAAGATATTGGTTATTTAAGGGGAGTCTGAAAAGGCTCTCCTTTTTTTGTTTCAAAAATCACCCATTCGGTTATGTTCCCCTATATCCCGATTACATATATTACAGCAGGAAAATGTTCCTGTAATTTATTCAGCCTTATGACTTAATTCAAAACTGAAAATACTTATGTAACGCCAATATCATAATGTTCACAGCAATTATGACCGCTGTTTTCTGACTGCTTAATTCCTAACTAGCTGTTTCTCCTAATGGCGGTATCAGCACAAAGGGCTCCCCTATAAGGAGCCCTTTGGATTTTGGGGAAAGCCGGATATATTTAACCTATCTGCAAACTTCATGCCAAAGAGTTTATTTTCGAAAGATGTAATTATTTTTACATACAAGTTCACATTTCTCACCCTGCAAAGTCCGGCTTAATAAACTAAGATCATTTATTGTTTTGATTAAATGCTAATTTTCAGGCTTTTTTCTACAGATCATCCGAATTCATGACTGCAAAACAGTTCACAAACGTTCAAACTTTTCTTTTTATTGCTCCTCTTTGTTAAATATATTTGGAAAGAGTTATTATTTCAAAGTTACTTCATCCGCATATCATCTAACCCACAGCAGAGTTTTACTTCTTTCGTACACTACCTTCGTTCAGTTAACATAAGCAGACCAGACCCCGTGGTTTAGTTCACTTCATCAGATCCTCAAATCAAGTAACCAGCAGAGCAGCTTGCCAACAGGCATTGAATGAGCCTTTTAACCTAAGACTCTATTCAAAGCCAATAGTTAAGCTGCTTTTTTTTGAAAACCATTGGAATTCATGGTGTTCGTTATCAAAGGATCAAATCTAAATGAAGGAATCAAATTGATTCACAAGAAATATTTCCAATTTAAAGGAGAAAACAAAATGTTAAGGAAGAATTTACAAGTCATCATTCTCGTTTTACTTATAGTTGGCTCATCTTTGGCAGGCGACAAGATAAAACTAAAACTTCATCAGCCGCCGCCGAACAAAATGCCGGTTTCAAGCTTATGGGCGATGGATATAGAAAATACAACCAAGGAAGACGTTACTATATACCTTTTTGGCACTGTAAATGGTGACAGGCAGGGTGAAATAGTTGGCGGTACATCAAAACCATTTAATCTAAAGCCGGGTAAATCAACATACCAATATGATGATTTTAAATCAGGTGAGGTAAAATGGGTAAACAAAAGCATTCAGGAAATTATTATCCGTACCGGCGAAGTACCTGAAGATAACTACACAATTTGCGTAACTGCTTATTATGAAGATGGCAATGTGGCTGAACAGCAGCAATGCATAATGCAGCTTATTGTAAGAGGGTCTGAAGGAATAATTACACTCGTAAGCCCTTCAGACGGTGAAGAATTCTTAACAGGTGGCGGTGTTGATGAAGAACAAATGAAGTACTTGAATTTCGTGTGGACGGCAACAGGTTTAAAAGGGCCATACACACTTATTATTAAGGAATTAAAAAACGGACAGACCAATGAACAGGCAATGGCAGAGAACAGAGTTTTCTTTGAAAAGAAGGATATCAAAACATCAACTTATCAATATGGTTTAAATGATCCAAAATTAGATGCCGGGAAGAAGTATGTGTGGGGGATTGTAACAAAAGATGTTCAAAGTGAGATATATTCATGCAGTTTGATTGCAGGTAAAGGGCTCGACCCAGACTGCGTTGCCAAAACAATTAATGGACAATTGGTAGGTGTTCTTTCTTTCCCGCCGTATAATAATTGTGCTGGAACCACATTACAATTGAATGATGGGACAATCCCTATATGTATATGGAATAACGCTCCCAACTATGTTGAAAATGATATTTTGACGGGAAATTGGAGCGATTATTTTCTTTTAAATCATTGTAGTCCTACCGCTCCCGCCCCTTATCCGGTAAACTTTGGACCGGCAGGCTGTAAGAATCCACCCGCACCGAATGATTTGGTGGCTTGGTTTCCTTTCGATGAATGGAAAGATAACTACTTGTTTTCTGAACAAATTGTTAATTATCAAGTACAAAGTTCCTGCTTAGTGAATAACAATGTCAATCCAGTTTGGGGTAAAGTATATTATGGAATTAACTTCAATGGATCAAATAGCTACTTAAAAGAAGAACCAGGATTAGATATTGAAAATATTAATTTTGGCCAAAATTCAGACTTTAGTATAGTTCTGTGGATAAAATTCTCTTCAATCATTACTGGTATTAATCCAATAATAGATAAACGTGAACTCAAAAATGGCAAGTATGTTGGATATCATTTAGGATACTCTTCCTCCAGTAACAAATTTGTTCTTCAATTAGCAGACGGAACTGGAACCTTTGGGTTTAGTAACTATGAATCAGATGTTTTTAGTTCTAGTAATCTAACAAGTAATTTTTGCT
>JACSRQ010000021.1 GCA_014879675.1 Ignavibacteria bacterium | reverse complement strand
CCAGGGGGAAATATCATAACGCGAAATGCACTTCGCTTTTTCATATCCCCCTGAAAGGGGGATTATAGGGGGTTGCTGCCATACTCTCAAAACTCCAGGCAAACGTGATTCTGCAAAACGAGTCTGATGCTACTTATGATTTCAAACGTAATACTTCTTTTGAAATTTCTTCTACTACCCAGTTTAAATTACCGTATATTTCATCATTCGTAAAACGCACAAAATTTATCCCGCATGCTTCCAAACTAGACTGCCTGTATACATCATATTCTCTTTCATCATCAGGATGATGTGTCATTCCGTCCACTTCAATGACCATCTTAATGTCAGGTGAATAGAAATCAACAATGAAATTGTTTATGCTGAACTGCCTTCTGAATCTTGTATCGTGAATTTGTCTTCGTCTTATCTGGTTCCACAATACAACTTCTGCATGAGTCATATTGTTGCGCAGGTTCTTTCTGCGCTTTTCCATTTCTTTGATATTGTATTTGAGGCCAGGGTCTTTCAATGCTTTTTGTTATTTGATAATCTTACTTTTATAGAGAATTTCCGAATCCCCTTTTACTACCCCCTTGTGTTCCCCCTTTCAGGGGGAAATGAAATACCGATAATCCAAATCCCCCTGAAAGGCCGTTGGACTGCCTTAGCAGTGGGATTATAGGGGGTTGTCGCCATACTCTGTAAGTTCTCGGGAAAGCGTGAATCATGACATTCCAAAAACATTTCCTTGCCTTAGGGCTTGATGCTTCACCTTCACTACCCCCTTGTGTTCCCCCTTTCAGGGGGAAATGGTGTTTTCTAAATTTATGCCTTCTCTTCCCAAACCATACACAAATGCACAATGGTCTCGACCGCTTTTTGCATATCCTGAACCGAGACCCATTCCTGCTTGCTGTGAATGCCATGCTCGCCTGCAAATACATTCGGACTCGGCAAACCCATGAACGAGAGCCTTGAACCATCCGTACCGCCGCGCACGCGTTTGTGTACGGGTTTCAATCCGGCACGTTTGATAGCTTCAATAGCGTATTCTGTAACAAATGGAACCGTATCCAGAACTTCTTTCATATTGCGGTATGATTCTTCAACTATAAAATCATAACTGCTATCTTTATAAGAAGATAATGCTTTTTCAATAATGCCTTTCAGAGTATTTTCTTTTTCGGCTAATCCTGCTGTGATAAAATCCCTGATGATAAATCTTATCTCTGTTCTTTCTGCTCCGCCGGAAACTGCAACAGGATGAATGAAGCCTTCTTTATCCTTTGTTGTTTCGGGCGAAAGTGAATCTTTAGGCAGATTTGCCAGAATATCGCCGGTGATCTTAATGGCATTCTCCATCTTTCCGTAAGCGGAGCCGGGGTGTGTTATCACTCCGTTTATTCTAACTAAAACTGAATCCGCCGAAAAAGTCTCGTCTTCGATACAGCCGGCAACATCACCATCCATTGTATAGCCGTATTGAGCGCCAAGTTTCTTCATATCCAGCTTATCCACTCCCCTGCCAACTTCTTCATCGGGGGTAAACAGTATCTTTATCGTCCCGTGTTTGATATCGGGGTGTTTAAGCAGATAATTCATCGCATCCATTATCTCTGCAACGCCAGCCTTATTATCAGCCCCAAGCAATGTGGTGCCGTCCGATGTAATTATATCATTGCCAATTTGCGATTTCAATGCGGCATGAACCCCAGGTGTTAATACTTCGTTCTTATCGCCAGGAAGCTCAATACTGCCGCCATCGTAGTTATTGTGCATGATTGGCTTCACATTCTTACCGCTGCAATCCGGAGAAGTATCCATATGCGAGCAGAAGCAGATGACCGGTACATTCTTTTCCGTGTTCGATTCCAGAGTGCCGTAAACATACCCGAAATCATCCATGTGCGCATTTTTTATCCCCATTTCAAGCAGTTCCGCGGCGAGAATCCGCCCGAGGTCTTTCTGCTTTTCAGTTGAGGGATATGATTTCGAATCGGGGTCAGATTGTGTATCAACCTGAACATACTTCAGAAATCGTTCAGTACATGTATATTTATAATCTTTAAACATATTATTTGATTAGTATCATTTTTTTAGTTTCAGTGAATGTTGCAGTATTTAGTCTGTAAAAGTATACGCCGCTCGGAAGCGAGCCTGCATTAAAGCTTAGCGAATGATTCCCTGCCGGGAAACTTCCCGATGCGACAGTCTTTACAATCGTACCGAGTGAATTATACACTTCAAGCTTTATCTCTGAGGCTGTTGGAAGACTGAATGAGATCTTTGTTGATGGATTAAATGGGTTGGGATAATTCTGCCCTAAGCTGTAAGCTGTTGGCAGATTTCCGGTAACCTCACCTGATGCAAGCAGCTCATCAATTTCTGATGTAAATATATCCATATTAAATCCGCCCGCTCTCTCATCTGTCCATACAGGAACCAGCCTTACACCTTTATAATCCAGATCGATATAATCTCCAAACCTGACATTCGAACCCGGAATAGCTGTTGGCGATGGCTCTGTACTTATAACTTCACTTGTGAAGCTTGTTCCGCCATCATATGAGCGTGCGATGTAGGCTTCAATCATGGTATTTGATGTAGTGTTGCGTGTATCCATGAACAGGATCGCCAGGTTACCCGTTTCATTAACTGCGATCGTGGGCCAGTACTGCAGCTTGCCGTTGCCAATTGGATCATTATTTACTCTTACAGGCGCTGACCAGTTAACTCCGTTGTTCGTACTTTTTGTTAAGAAGATATCACAATCGCCATTCCTGTTATCTGCAAATGCAATATATAACCAGCCGCTTCTTGGGCCGGAACTGTTATCAACAGCAATAGTCGGGAATGTGCTTACATCATTCGGCAGCCCATTTGGGAATTCGCCGGTGCTGACTACTATATCTGTTTGAAATGATGTACCGCCGTTTGTTGATCTGTCAAAAGTTACATCTGCATTTGTACTGAATCCAAGCCAAACTACATTTATCTGTCCGTTCTTGCTGATACAAATATCAGATCCCTGTACGCTGTTCGTCTGGTCGCTAACGTTCGAAGGCGTTGACCAATTCACACCCGAATTTGTTGACTTAGTTAGTTTAATTCCGCCAAGTGAAAAGCTCGTCCAGCTTATATATAGCGAATTTAGAAAAGGACTGGTATTGCTTAGATCAGTTGTGAGCCATTCTTTATCTTCAGTTCCTGTTTGTGAACAAATGAAAGCCTGTCCGAAAGTAACGCCTGCATTGGTTGATTTGTACACCGCAAGAGTAAGATTCGCGCCCGATACACCTGCAATCGCAATTACAGCGATGTAGAAATTTCCTGCTGTATCAACTGTAACTACCGGATCGCTGTTCCGGGTTAATCCCCCCGGCAGCATGGTTGAATCCAAAATCTGAGAAACCGCCCATGTGAGGCCGCCATTAGTTGAATAACTGTAGCCTACTCTCCTGTTTGCTGTTGGGTCTGAACCATACCTGAAATCACGCCATGCAGCAACCACACGGTTAGTATCTTTCCTGCTGATCTTCACCGATGGTTCATTCTGCGGAGCAGAATTCTGCGAAATATTAATATTAAAGAATACCAGCGGGTCGGGATTTGTATTAACCGGTCCGGGATCACGGAAAGTTTGACCTTTCATATCAAGTGCAAGCGGATATTTAAGCCGTTCCTGTGCTGTTGATTGTGCGAAAAGCTGGCTTGTGGTTAAGATAGTTACGAGGGCTAAAAGGATAAGTGTTTTCATTTTATTTCTGTTTATTGAGATATATCGGAATTGTACCTGTATTTTTCTATTATTTCT
>JACSRQ010000138.1 GCA_014879675.1 Ignavibacteria bacterium | reverse complement strand
CCGCTGAACCCGGCGAAGGCACAACAGTCAGCGACAGGATCAAAGATGCCCTCGTGAAGAATATTCCAGGGAACAAATTCGAAATACTAAGGATAGATAAGGTTGGTCCCAAGATAGGTAAAGAGCTTTCTACTTCTGCAATTTATGCGACTATCTTTTCACTTATTGCAATTTTGATCTACCTTGCATTCAGGTTTGAATTTCTTTATGCATTAGGCTCGGTAGTTGCTTTGCTTCATGACGTTTTAATGACGCTTGGAATTGTTGCTTTAACGGGCGTGTTGTTCCCTTCCCTTAACCTGGAGCTTAACCAGGCAATGGTTGCGGCATTTTTAACACTTATCGGTTTTTCGGTAAATGATACGGTTGTTGTATTCGATCGTATCAGGGAGAATATTAAGCTCTTTAAGAGCGAAAGTATTTTCACTGTTATGAATAAAAGTTTGAACTATACACTTAACAGAACAATAATTACTAACGGTACGGTGTTCATAACCGTTCTTATACTTTTGGTTTTCGGCGGCGAAGTGAACAGAAGCTTCGCATTTACCTTCCTAATCGGTATAATAACCGGAACATACTCATCAATTTACGTTGCAGGTGCATTTGTGGTTGATGCCAAAGGTTACTTTGACCGGAAAAAATCACCTGGCTCGACCCGTAAAGTAGCCGTTAATAAAGCTTAAAGTTTTTAAAAGAGCCATTTTTTTAAATGGCTCTTTTAATTTCTGCTGTATCTTAATTAAAAAGTAAGTTTTTTTCAGTAGCAAAACATTCCAGTAACAAACTTAATAATTCTAATATATGCCTGCTGAATCCGTACTTGGTCTTCAATGGGGCGATGAAGGCAAAGGTAAAATCACAGACCTTCTTGCCCAAAACGCAGATTTTGTTGTAAGGTATCACGGCGGTAATAATGCCGGCCATACCGTAGTAACAGGAAACAAAAAGCACTTTTTTCACCTCATCCCTTCCGGTATATTTCATAAAAATACAAAAGCAATAATATCAAACGGGGTTATACTTGATCTCGGTGTGCTTTTGAATGAAATTGATACATTGAAAAAAGAAGGCATCAGGGTGAACAATAAGCTGATGATATCTCCCCGCTGCCACCTCATACTCCCCTATCATAAAGCGCTGGATATTGCATACGAAAATGCAAGGGGAAAGAAAAAACTCGGCACAACTAAGCGCGGGATCGGTCCATCTTACTCGGATAAAGTAAGCTATAACGGATTAAGAGTGTATGACCTGATAAACTGGAACGATTTCTGCGGGAAATACCGTTTCCAGGCAAAGATCAAGAACAAGATACTAAAAACATTCGGCGTAAAACCTATCAGTATCGCGAAGTCATTAATTGAGCTTAAGAGGCAAAGAACCAGGATACTTCCCTTCGTTAAAGATGTATTTGAAGTGCTGAATAACGCTGCAGCAGCAAAGAAAAAAATATTGTTTGAAGGCGCTCATGGTATCATGCTTGATCTTGACTGGTCACCTTATCCATACGCTACTGCCTCAAATACTGTTGTTGGCTCTGTAAACACAGGTTCCGGACTCCCAATAAGATCGCTTGATAGAGTAATTGGTATTGTGAAGGCATTTACCTCACGTGTTGGCGAAGGCCCGCTTCCTACAGAGCTTCACGGAAGGCTGGCTGATGCAATACGCGAGCGCGGCGGCGAATACGGCACAACTACAGGCAGGCCCAGGCGCATTGGCTGGCTTGATCTGGAAGCAGTAAGGTTCTCCTGTAAGATAAACAATGTTGATGAGATCGTTATCACAAAGCTCGATATACTTAGCGGTTTGCTTGAGCTCAAGGTTTGCACAGGATATACACTCAACGGCAGGAAAGTACATTACTCCGAATGCGGATATAATGAGCTGGCAAAGGTGAAGCCTGTTTATAAAACTTTCCCCGGCTGGATGGATGACGTGGTATCCGTGCGTAAATATAAGGACCTTCCCAAAGAATGCAGGAATTACCTGGAGTTTATCAGCAAATTCCTCGGCGTTAAGATCAAATTTGTCTCCGTTGGAGCTGATAGAAACGCAAACGTGAAGATGTGATTTGTTGAGTTATTCTTATTATAGATAACCAGTAGCACAGACATTTAAAAGAGCACTTTGTGACCTGTCTGTGCTTTTTTTTTGCTCAACCCAACAGGAAATTACAGGTAGGACTTTTAAGTTTATCATTTGACATTTGAATGCGACCTCCCCAACCCCTCCAAAGGAGGGGCCAAAACATTTATATTTTTACCATTTGTAATTATTATGAATTACGAAATATCAGTAGCACAGACATTCCTGTCTGTGTTTCATTTTATTCCCACAAACAGAAATTTACAGGTAAGAATTCTAAGTTTGACATTTGTAACACACTTCGTGCCTTGTCTGTGCATAATTTCTCGTTTTCCTCATAAAGACCCTGAAACAAGTTCAGGGTGACTAGCTATAAAACAAAAAGGGCTGAAAGAAAACTTCCAGCCCTTTTCAATTCAAAAATATATTTATTCTAATTCTTTTTCTTCGCTACTGCATTTGCCGTCATAAATCCGCCCTGTTTATCCTTGCCTCTGAAAGTTGAGTAATACCAATCGCCTTTCAATGTGCTTGAGGTTACATTGGCGTTAATGAACACATTTGCATCTGCTATGCTTGGATTTGTATTTATCCACAGCGTCTTAAGCGAATCATTATACAAGCCTGTCATTTCGCCGCCTGACATAGTTGAAAACGCAGTGTACATTGTATCTGTAGTTACATTGCCTATGGTATATGTACCTTTAACATCATAAGTATTGCGCATCCCCGTTACAGCAGATTTAGTTACAGATGTGATATTCATCATCCCATCGGCAAGCACGCCGCCGGTGCTATCGGTGAGTGAATACACATAGCTCTTTTTTTTCAGGCCGGGGCCATTATCAGTATCACTGCCCGAACAGGATGAAAAAGCAACAGCAAAAATAACCGTCAAAGCCAATAAGTATTTCATCATTTTATAAGTACCATTTTTTTGATTTCTGAATATACCGAATTATTATCCCTTGTAACATCAAGCTTATACAAGTAAACCCCCGAAGCGAGATTTAATGACGCTGCATCAAGACTTACCGAATAAAATCCGATGGCATAATACTGACTGTTCACAAGCTTTGCAATCTCTCTGCCTGTCACATCAAATATCCTCAGCGTCACAAAGCCATCCTGCGGAAGCGCAAAACGGATGTTGGTAGCCGGATTGAACGGGTTTGGATAATTCTGCGAAAGCTTAAATGCAACCGGTGTTTCCGAAGAGTTTATTGGATTATCCAGGCATAGCGCTTTATCGTATCTATCAACAATAGTATCATGCGGAAGTGAACCAAATCCGCGGGTTAAGTTTATGGCACCGTTAAGATGGCAATAGCTCATTACTGTTCCGTTATTGTTTGGCCTGGTTCCTGATACACAACCGCCTTCTGACTGATAGCAAGAATCGATCTGCCCGCTGGTAGTTGGCCAAACGCATGCATGTGTGTGCATTGATCCGAAATTGTGGCCTGTTTCATGGGTGATTACCATTACAGTCCATGAAAATGTGGGGTATGGTGAATAATTACCTTCAATATTGCTGAATGCATACTTGCCTGAATGGCTTACCGGTTCGTATGACTGGCAAAGCACGTTTATCCAGGCAATGCCGCCAAGTGACTGGCCATGTCCTGTGGAAAGCAAATGGGCCAGATCGCCATTAAATCCGTTCCTTGTGTTATCACCAAACAACTCAAGTATCGCAGGTGATTCATTAAGATTCCTGTAAGGATCAGGGCTTGTATAAACTGTAAGATCAGCTGATAATGCAACTGTCAGACCTTCATTTAGATACAATGTGCGAACATGTGCAAATGCACCGCTGACAAAATTACCAACTGATGTTGTGCTGCTCCCATTATCAAGATACATCTGGTAATCGCATACGAAGTAGATATCCACAGGAGAAGTTGTCCTGCCGGGATTATCGCCTGTAGGCTGACTGAATTTGACGGGATCTTTATAAAACTTGTCGTATGAATCACCCGCACCGCAATCAAAACCGGGTTTATTTACCGCATCGTTATCATTGTAAAAAATGTAATCTTCTGTCAGGCTTTTGTCCGCATCTTTAACAGAGCCTAGTACGAAATTGCCATCATTGGTTGAAAAAATTCCCATAACACTGTTTTTAAATACGCTGAATGTGGCAATAGAAGTGTTATCACCTTTTATTACGCCTGTATAATAAGTACCGGGTTCATATGCTTCATATTTTGTACCGTTTGAATTTACATTTTTGATCTTGAAGTCCGTTGGCAGATAGTCTGTTTTTACCAATTCAACTTCAACTGTTCTGCCGTCAGCTGCAGGAACCTTAAGTGTCATGCTTTCCGGCTTTGAGGAATTAAGCGTGCTTAATACGCGGCTATCGATCTTCAGACTCGAAACGTTCGCTGCAAACTGATTTGCCGCAGTATTATCACCTGATTTAACCGAAAACAGGCTTACATCCCTGAAGCTTTCTGTGCTTTTTTTATTCGCTACAATCTCCGATGCGATATTCTTGTGGGTAGATTTAACTACCTGTGTTGATTCCGTTACCTTTTGATCCACACTGAATGCGCTGAAGGCAAAAACCAGGGCGCAAACTACGGCGGGAATCACAAGGAAGTTTAATATGTATGATCTTTTCATATGGTTTTTACCTATTTAATTTCTGATGAATTGGAAGAACTGCCCTGCTTTGTTTCGTTTACGTTACCGGGCTTTGAAGGAACCTGAGTGCTGTAATAGAGTATCCTGTTGGTGTTTACTCCGCTCAGAACCAGCTCGTTATTCTGTGTGAAAGAAATCTCGTACTGGATACCGGAATCTGTATAAGTAAGCGTGGCGCCGTTTACAGAGTAATCCCTTGTAATAGCGGTTTGGTTTGGACACTGCAGCGTCGCTGTACCGTTCGTGTTACTGGGGAAATTCGCAGTTTCTCCGGGACAAACATCAAGTGTGCCGCCCGCATTGTAAACCAGTGTCCAATCGCCTTGCAGCGTGCCTGTGGGGGTACCTATTTGATTCAGTATCTCTTCACAATCGGTACCCAAAAAAGGCAGCGAAAGGAGCATTAATCCCGTAATTATCCGCAATGAAAACGTTTTGTAAATATTTTTCATAAAAAAGTGTTTTAATTGATTTAAATATACTTATTGAAAGATTAAATCACAATAATTTATTGTAAAAAATTATTAATGTTTTAGTCCCACAGAATGTACTATATCTTCTCAGCGAACACTGTATGCACAATGCCGATGAAGTTGTTCCTGATCTTAGTTACTTTAAAGCCGTTTTGTTCCAATAAACGGGAATATTCCGATACCGGGAGGAAATTATCAACGGATTCGAAAAGGTAGTTATAAGCGTATTTGCTTCTGGAAAGCCTGTTCCCTATTTTGGGGAGCACTTTTTCAAAATATAACCTGAATCCCCTATTCACAATATTAGGCTTTTCAGGCTTGAACATCTCTATTGTCAGGAATCTACCGCCCGGCTTTAATACTCGGTTAATTTCCGCTGCGCAAATCGATAGCCACTCAAAATTCCGCACGCCAAATCCTATGCCGCATAAGTCAAACATGCCGCTTGCAAACGGCAGCCTCTCAGCTTCTGCCTTAACGGGTATGTTAATGCTCTGAGGCAGTTTCTCTCTATCTATTTTCAGCATTTCAAATGATAGATCAGCGGAATATAGCTTTTTAGGGCTTAACTTAGTGAATTCCAGCCCAAGATCACCCGAGCCGCAGGCGAGATCAAGCACATTCTCATAACTTCCCATCGAGGCCAGATGCTTTACGGCACTCTTACGCCAGCGGTTATCTTGGTAACCGCTTAATAAATGATTCAGCCTGTCATAAGTGGGCGATATTTCATCGAACATCGCGCCAATAAACTTCTTATCCTTGGTATATTTCATCAGGTGCTATTTAAACCTCAGCGAGGTTATCGGGTTAAGCCTGGAAGCCATGTATGACGGTACTACAGTCACCAATATACTCAGCAAAATAGCTATTACGGTTATGTAAACGCCTGTACCAGTGTCAATTTGGAGCGGGACTGTTGACATGTAGTATATATCAGGGATTGTGATGAGATTGTATTTCAACTGCAGCAGGCATAAACCATACCCTATAATATTGCCCAGAACTATCCCTGCGATCGAAATAAACATCCCCTGCAGGAAAAATATCATTATGATATCGCCGTTTTTAGCGCCAAGTGATTTCAGGATGCCGATTGTCTCAGTTTTTTCAAGTACAAGCATGAGCAGGAAGCCTACAATGTTAATTGCAGCTACTATAATTATTAAACCAAGCACGATGGGTATAGGTTCTTTTTGCAGCTCAACCCACGTAAAAAGTCCCTTATATATCTGGAATACATTCCGCGCGTTATTATTTGGATAATCAACCCTTGCCTTGATCTCGTTCGTCGTCTTTTTGATCTTCGAGATATCATTCAAAAACAGTTCAAGTCCGGTAACGTAAGGACCCATACTATAAAGCTTTTGCGCGTCTTTAAGTGATACATATAACAGCACATCGTCATATTCTTTTAAGCCTGATTCATATATACCGCTAACTTTAAATCCTTTAACAGTTGGAGTGTTTGTTGCAGATGGAATCCCGATCGTTGCGATAATGAAAATGTTGCTTCCGGGCTCAATACCCAGTTTTGTAGCCAGTTTGTTGCCTATGATTATTTTTGGCAAGGTTGAGTCCAAACTGCTGAGATCGCCTGTACCAAGAACAATTTTCCTTTGTTTGCTGAAAACACTGTCCTCATTGCGAATTCCCTTTAGAATAATACCTTCGGTTCTATCTTTATACTTGATAACGGCTTCCTTCTGTACATAAGGATGAGCTGCTTTGATATCCATTCCGTATTCGGGATCGTTGAGCTGGGTTATTACGCGGTTATAGTCCGGTATGCCCTCTTTTTTGAATGATGTTACCTGTATATGCGATGAAAGGGATATTGTTTTTTCGGTTATCTCTTTTTCGAATCCGCTGAGTACTGATACGGCTATGATCAGCGCGGCAACGCCAATGGCAATTCCCGCAATTGATATAAATGTGATAAAGGAAACAAAACTTGATTCCTTTTTTGACCGTAAAAATCTTTTCGCGAGATAAAAATTGATCAATTTATTGCAGATTAATTTAAATGAAACTTAAAGCTTTTTCACCTCACCCCTAACCCCTCTCCTAGAGGAGAGGGGAAAAAACACTTTGTCATACCTTCTGCTAAAGCAGACAGGTCTCAGCAGGGTATCCAGACGATGATTTTAGATATAGCAAAAATTGTCAGCACCGGTAAATCTAGGCTCTCTCCCCCTCTCCTCCAAGGAGAGGGGGCCGGGGGGTGAGGTCAGTATTATTCCCTCCGCACTCACCCCGAAACTGCAAGTAATCTGGGGCGGCCGGGGTAATGTCACAAATTAATTCGCCATCAAATAGCTCTTAATGAATTCATCTATGTTGCCATCCATTACACCCTGCGTATTGCTGGTCTCGTGGTCGGTCCGATGATCCTTCACCATATTGTATGGATGGAACACATAGCTCCGGATCTGGCTGCCCCATTCAATTTTTTTCTTGGAGCCTTCGATCTTATCAAGCTTAGCCTGTTCGCGCTCTTTTTCCTGCTGGTAGAGCTTCGATTTCAGCATCTTCATCGCATTAGCGCGGTTCTGATGCTGTGAGCGCTCATTCTGGCACTGTACAACAATTCCCGATGGAATATGGGTTATCCTGATGGCAGTTTCAACCTTATTCACATTCTGTCCGCCTGCGCCGCCGCTTCGGAACGTATCAACCCGTATTTCGGCGGGATTTATCTCAATTTCAATGTTATCATCAACAACCGGGTAAACAAACACGGCGGCAAACGATGTATGGCGCTTCTTGTTGGAATCAAACGGCGATATCCTTACAAGTCTGTGGACGCCGTTTTCAGCCTTCATATAGCCGTAAGCGTACTTTCCGCTCACCTCAATGGTTGCGCTTTTGATGCCTGCCCCATCGCCTTCAAGCAGGTCAACAATTTCGGCTTTGAATCCCGACCGCTCACAGTACCTTAAATACATACGCATGAGCATTTGAGCCCAATCCTGCGCCTCAGTACCGCCTGCGCCGGAATTGATGTTCAATATGGCATCACGCTCATCATCGGCATCTTTAAGCATGTTTTTGAACTCGGCATTATCCACATCGCGGCCCAGATTCTCGACATCCTTCTCGAAGATGTCTTCAAGTGTGGTATCGGATTCCTCTTCGGCCATGGTGACAAGCGATTCAAGGTCATTATACTTCTTATCCAGACCTTTCCAAAGGTCCAGCCATTCGCTTAATTTTGTAATTTCCTGATGAATTTTCTGGGCTTCGCTGTTATCATCCCAGAATCCGGGTTCGGAGGTTTTTAACTGGAGGGTATCAACTTGCTGCTGCCTGTTATCGATATCAAAGATACCTCCTTAGATCATCGATCCTGGTCTTTAGCTTTTTAAGTTCTGATTTACTGTAGTCAAACATTTTTTTTATCCTGAACGAAGTGAAGGATCTATTTTCTTCAGTATCGTTTCTATTTATTTTACTTTATACTGTATATTATTCGATTTAACGATTATTCATTAACTCGTTATTCTAAAAATGGTTATGAGTTAAATCTTAAATGCATACTTTCTTTAATAATGCACTTCGCTGCGCTCAGGGTTTATCGATCTCCATCATCAGCAAAGCTGAGGCAAGAGTCTTGCCCTGTGCGTCATTTTTCAATGATACCGTTCCCCCGCCGCCGAGGGTATTGTGAAGGATGAAATTCAGCGCATTGATATTGGGAAGCTCATATCTATCAACCCCACCCAGACAAATGCCTTCAAAATGCTTCTTAACCGCATCTGCGGTTACTTTGCTTTTGATAAGCTCGTAATCTTCCTTCTTGTAGGCTATCAGGCCCACATTAGCGGCATCGCCCTTATCACCCGAGCGGCCGTGGCAAATCTCTTTAAGCTGAATTTTTGGCATATACGATAACCATTCCCGTGCAAACGGGAATCTCTTTTAAAAATTTAACGAATTTTACAAATTTACTAAAAAATAGGGATTAATGAAAGGTTCTGCCCATTCCCGCGGATTGTGTAGTTTATAGTTCGTCATCTCGGAAGCCTTATAAAAACAATTAGCCTTTAGTAGCACAGACATTCCTGTCTGTGTTATATGAAGCCAACTTTTCATCAACTATTTCTATTCTTATTGAATTCAAGAATCAAATCCACATGCCTCTCTTACGGAGCTTTGAATAAAAACAAACATAAACCTACAAACATGCCACCCCTACGGGGTTAGAGAAAGTACTACATTATATTGAGTCAATTCTTCACTATATAACACTTTGAATTCTCTAAATAGCACTGACACAGTCAGCGCACTCCAAAAAAAATCAAAAGCTATATTGCTTTTCTTTGGAGTGCATTCACTGTGTGAATGCTTAGTGGATATTTAATTAAAATATTAGCTGAAAGGCAAATCAACATTCCGCTCCTACGGAATTCTATCACATTTTATTGCCTACCCCTTCGGGTGCGATTTCTGGTATACTTTCTTCAATCTCTCAACAGATACATGCGTATAAACCTGGGTTGTGCTGAGGCTTGAGTGTCCCAGCAAGTCTTTGACCGCGCGGATATCTGCCCCGTGATCCAGCAGATGTGTGGCGAATGAATGCCGCAATACGTGGGGTGATTTCTTCTTCTGCTCCGATATTCCCGATATATACTTGTTCGTTATGCGATTCACCAACGCCGGATATAACTTCTTCCCGTTCTTAGCATTAAATACCACTCCGTTATTATACTCAATCCCCTTTTCAGCAAAATAAACATCCCGCTTTTCCAGGTATGATGAAATCGCGCCTACAGATACCGCTCCTACTGGAATTATCCGCTCCTTCCTGCCTTTACCCTTCACCCTGATCGTCATGTTATCTATATCGATCATATCAATTGAAAGGTTTATCAGTTCATTCAGCCTGATGCCGGAGCTGTAGAGCAGCTCCATTATTGCCCTGTCACGCTCACCCCATACATCGCCTGTGAATATGCGTGAATCCAGCATACCGGCCAGCGATGATTCTTCCAGCACTACGGGCAGATTCTTGCCAAGCTTTGGGAAAACCAGCTTCCGCGAGGGATTCTCGCTGAATAACTTCTTCCTGTTCAAAAACTTATAAAATGATTTAAGGGTTGATATTTTGCGCGATATTGTACGCTTGCTGTAATTGCTCTCTTTATCACGCACAAAAGCTGCAATAAAGCCCTTCAGTGTGGCTTCATCAATGTACTTCAGCTCTATTTTTGGATTTGACTCTTCAAGCGTGCCGGCTAAGAACCTGTAAAGATCGTTCAGGTCCTTAATATAATTCATAAGCGTATTTTTCGAATAATTCTTTTCGTTTATAAGGTACGCTGAGAATTTATCGATAGCCGAGATCAGGTTCATTTAGAATTTCCGGTTTGTAAGTCCTGTTAAAAAACCTGCCTATATAGCATCTGATAAGCTGGAGAAGTTAAAGTTCTCCACTTTCATAGCCGGTACATGAATCGGGAAATCATCTGTTTCGCTGCCAACGGCTTTTTCTGCCGCGCCAAGCTCGCTAATGTTCTTAAGTATGTTCATCGGGCTTTCATTAAACCTGAAATTCTTCACCGGGCGTGTTATCTTTCCATCTTTTACTTCAAAAACACCGTCACGTGTTAAGCCGGTTAAAAGCATTGTTTTCGGATCAACCGAGCGGATATACCAAAACCGCGTTACCAGCACTGCGTATTCAGTTGAAGCGATAAGCTCATCCACAGACTTCGTGCCGCCTTCCATGATGATATTCGAGGGCCTGGGTGTGAGCGGCTGCCCGGTCTTTTCAGCCCAGTACCTGCCACGGTGTAGATTCTTCAATACACCATTTTCGAACCATACTAGTTTATTTCTTGGTTCACCATCCCTTGAAAACGGAACTGATGGCGCTTTAATATCTGAAGGGTCGGAGTAAATATTAACTCTGCTATCAGCAAGCTGCTCACCTATAAGTGTGCCGCCGCCCTGTTTCGAAAAATAACTCCTGCCTTCATCAGCGCCGCGTGAACCCATATAATTAATGCAAAGTGAAAGCATATCTGATGCTGCGGAATGCTCGAGTATTACAGTGTATCGCCCAGGTTTCAGTTCTGGTGGCTCTACAGAGAGCTTAGCACGGTTTATGACCCAATCAGTAAGCTTAGCTGACTTAATATCAGCAATATTTACATAACTCTTTTCAAACCGGCCGGAGCCTGTACCATCAGCTGTTCGTATGGTTGAAGAAAGCTTTGAATTTGTGCCCTTATTGAATGCGAAGAGTCCGTTTGAGTTGATAACAGCCTCAAAATTCGTGAGGTCTTCCATGTATCCAGCGCAAACAACGTTGTTCGTAACTGAGCTGTTTATTACATTTGAAACTATTTCAGATCTGGCGCCGGTTGAAAGATTCTCAGTTTCAGGATAATAGTTTGCCGCTGCCGTATATTGCTGCGCGGGGAGAGGCGGCATAAATTCTTTATTCTCAGGCGAGAAACGTGCTATCTCTTCGGATTTTCTTACCGCTTCTTTAAGCGAAACTTCATCAAACTTATTTGTTGAAACACTCCCCGACTTCTTGCCAAAGCTGCTCGATATGTTTACTGTAAGCTCATCGGAGTAGCCATTTGTGGAAATAGAATTCCTGGCAAACCTGAGGTTATATGTATCACTTCCGCTCAGCCTTATAACTGCCGAGTCAGCGGTTGAATACCGCAATATTTTTTCAAGCAGATTTTTTGCTTCCTGTTCACTCAGTTTCATTTGCCTGCCTCCTTAGACGTGTTAAGTATATTCACCTTTTTGAATCTTGCCGGCGATGAGCCGTGGCTTACAGGTGAAACCTGTCCGGGCTCGCCCTTTCCGCAGAAAAAGGAGCCGCCCAACTTATACTCGCTCTTATCGCAAATTGCGTCACATGAATTCCAAAGGTCAACAGTATTACCCTGGTATGCAACATCTCTCAGCATCCCTGTGATCTTGCCATTTTTGATCTCCCAGAACTCCTGACCGGTGAACTGGAAGTTATATCTCTGCATATCAATTGACCAGCTTCCGCTTCCTTTGATATAAATTCCGTCTTCGGTATCTGCAATCAGATCGTTAAGCGATAGTTTTTTCTCGCCCGGCATCAGTGAAACATTCGGCATTCTCTGTATCGGGAAATGGTCCCAGCTATCGGCATATGCGCATCCGTTAGAAGCGCTTTCGCCGATGAACTTTGCCATTTCGCGGGTAGTTTGGTAGCCGACAAATTTTCCGTTTTTAATTATATCCCAATCGGTAGTTTTTACGCCGTCATCATCAAAGCCGCGCGTTGCAAGTCCATCAGTTTGTGTACGGTCGCCCTTCATATTTATAAGGCTGCTTCCGTACTGCAGCTTCCCAAGCTTATCGGGAGTCATAAAGCTTGTGCCGGCATAATTTGCCTCATAACCAAGCGCGCGGTCAAGCTCCGTGGGGTGTCCGCATGATTCATGTATTGTAAGCCATAAGTGGTTGGAGTCAAGAATCAGATCCCTCTTAGCCGGTTCTACCGAAGGCGCTTTGAGCTTCATTTTAGTATGCTCAACAGCCTCTTCGAGATCCTTCATGTAATCATACTCTTCAACGTACTCGTAACCTTTGCCGATCGGTGAGGTAAATGAATCACGGGTTTCAAAGTTACCGGATTCTTTATCCACAACTGTAACATCAAACGCGCTCCATAACCTGTGAAGGTCCTGTTTAATATATGAGCCTTCCGATGAAGCGAAGTATTTCCATTCGTTGACAGCCCAGATGAATGATTCGCAGAAATCCGCGCCAAGTGATTTAGCCTTTTCGTTAATGCCGAAAAGCTTGCTTACTTTGTCATCTATCGAAACTTCAAAAGCATTTTTCCTGATCGGTGTATTCCAAGTTTCATTGTAAACAGGTGTTGGAACAAGCTCAACCCTATTTAGCTGAACGCTTTTATTTGCTCGGGCAATACTGCATGCAATTTTTGTTATTCTTATTACTTCCTGTTCACTGAAAGTGCTGCTTGCAGCGAATCCCCAGGCACCATCTATTATTACGCGGACCGCAAAACCAAAATTCTCATTCTCCCAAATACCCTGTATTATCTGCTCTCTTGTTGATATATTCTGCGAGCGGAAATTGCTCAGCCTGAAATCGCTGTATGATGCGCCTTCTCCTGCGGCTGTTTGAACAGCCATATCTGCGGCGCGTTTGATGAAATCATCGTCATACATTCTGTGCCTTGGCACTTTTATTGTACCTGTTTCTCCCAATACCGTACTCCCTATAGAATTAGCAAAAACTGCTCCCGGCAGAGCCATGGAGCAGCATTTAATAAAATTTCTTCTTCTCATCTAATTATTTTTTTTAGGCAGATTCAACTGATTCGTTGGATTCTATTTCAACTTTGTGTTTGCACTCTGGGCACTCAAGGTATGGACCTTTTTTCTTGCTGTATTTTTCAAGCATATAGCTGTTTGAGCACATTTCGCATTTTGTCATTCTTGGTTTGCTATTTGAAATAAAATCACAATCCGGATACCTGGTACATCCGTAAAATGACTTTTTTGATTTGAGAGCCTTGCGTTCAAGCACTTCCCCCTCACCGCATTTTGGACATTTGATGCCTAATGTTATGGGTTGAATATTTCTGCAATCAGGATAATTTGAGCAGCCGAGGAATTTTCCGTATTTGCTGGATTTAACCACCATCGGGGCATTACAAAGCTGGCATATTTTGCCTTCTGCAAGCTCCTGGTGTTCTTCCTGTTCGCCCGGCAGCGGCTGCGCGTTTTTGCACTTGGGGTACTTGCTGCATGATAGGAAACGCCCGTTGCGTCCCCATTTAATCAGCATAGCCCCGCCGCATTTATCGCACACTATATCAGTATGCTCTATTAATGATTCTTTAATTTCTTTGGTTTTTTTGTTAAGGAATTCCAGATCAAGATTAAACGGAAGGTAAAAATCGTTCAATACCTTCTGATATGTTAAGTCGCCTTCGGCGATCTTATCAAGCTCTGATTCCATCTGCGCAGTAAACTTCGCATTTATAACATCCGAAAAATGTGCCGCAAGAAGCCTGTTAACTGTCTGGCCAAGCTCTGTGGCGTAAAGTTTTCTTTCCTTCAGATCGCAGTAGGTACGGTTTATGATGGTTGATACTATCATAGCGTAAGTAGAAGGCCTACCGATGCCGAGGAAATCAAGCTGTTTGATGAGACTGCTTTCCGTGTAGCGCGGCGGCGGATTCGTAAAATGCTGCTTTTTGAAAAGGTCCTTCAGGTCAAGCAGATCGCCTACTTCAATTTCTTCCGGTATCGAAAACTTATCTTCGGTATCTTCTTCTTCTTCTTCAAATACATCGTCATATAAAGCAAGGAAACCTTTGAACTTTATGGTTGAATCGGTAGTACGGAACTGGTAAAGATTATGCTTTTTTCCGTTCTCTGATTCAGTGAATGAATCTATAAGCAGTGTTATCTGGTCAGAAACCGAATTCTGCATCTGGCAGGCAACAAATCTCTTCCAAATAAGATCATAAAGCCTAAAGAGATCAGGAGTCAGGTCCTTTTTCAGGCTCTCAGGCGTGCGCCAAACTGATGTGGGCCTGATAGCTTCATGCGCATCCTGTGTATTTTCTTTTTTCTTGCTGTAAACTTTTGCTTCCTTCGGAAGATATTCCTTACCGAAAGTTTCGCTGATGTATCCGCGGGCTTCAGAAACTGCATCTTCGCTAAGACGGGTTGAGTCGGTTCTCATATATGTAATAAGTCCCGTTAAACCCTCTTCGCCGATATCGATACCTTCATACAGCTTCTGGGCAAGCATCATGGTTTTTTTAGGCGCGAAGCGCAGCCTTACCGATGCGTCCTGCTGAAGTGATGAAGTTGTGAACGGCGGGTATGGATTACGCTTAACTTCTTTTTTGATGATATCCGAGACTTTGAACAGCTTGCTGTTGATATCATCAAGCATTTCGGCCGCATCTTTTTCATTTTCTATTCTCGGGTCATCGCCGTTGAACTTGAACGATATATCATTTTGTGAAATGAGCTTTGATTCAAATACCTTGTTCTTATCTCTATCTTTGAAGTTAGCGAGAATGCTCCAGTATTCTCTTGGAATAAAATTCTTGATCTCATCTTCTCGTTCGCAGATGAGCCTTAAGGCAACTGATTGTACCCTTCCGGCTGAAAGTCCGTAATAAACAACCTTCCATAAAAACGGACTTACCTTATATCCTACGATCCTATCAAGAGCGCGCCTTGCCTGCTGTGAGCTAACAAGCTTTTCATCTATCTGCAACGGATTGTTAATCCCCTCTTCAACACCCTTTTTGGTGATCTCGTTAAAAAGAACACGGTAAATATTACTGTTATTTCCTTTAACTTCTTCAGCAATATCGTATGCGATAGCTTCGCCTTCACGGTCCGGATCTGTTGCGATGTATATTTTATCAGAATCGGCCGATAGAGATTTCATTTCATCGATCACTTTTTCCTTACCGGGAATAGTTTCGTATGTCAGTTCATAGCCATTTTCAAAATCCACGCTGATCTTGCTTTTCGGCAGGTTTTTGATATGCCCTACCGATGCAATAACCTTGTAGTTCTTGCCGAGGTATTTATTTATCGTTTTCGCTTTCGAAGGTGATTCTACTATTACAAGTGATTTTGCCATCTATCTTTTTATACGGCCTGAACCGTTCACATTTACTTTAATTTTAAAATGTTTACTGCTGCTTACTTATCTTTTAATTATAAACTATCTTTTGCTCTTTGCTATTCCTGACTTTCGCTTTGTGAAAGTTGCTCTTTGTTATTTGCTATTTGTTATTTGCTAGTGAATTGTATCATTAATATTTATCATCATCCTGCTGTTGGTATCATTCATTTCGTCGAGATCAAGCAGGTATGAAGCAATGATAGCTTTCATGTCTTCCTGTGATACGCTGTTATAGCTTGATACCATTATCTTATCTATAATAAGGTCAATATCCATATTGTTGATGAGTCCAAGTTCCTTTAGCTGCACCAGGTATCCATAAGCTTCGGCCGTAATTACATTCTGCTCCACGTCATGAAGAAATCGCTGTGACCGTGTGTCGCTGTTCTTATCTATGAATATCTTCTCGCCGGCGTATATTTTAGTATATACCCAACTGAATGCAGTATTAATTTCATTTTGAGTATAACCAAGATTTTCAAGCTTATCCATATCAACATCAGCGAGCTGCTTGTTATTTTTCATCTCGCTTAGCAGGTAAACTATAATTTCAATTATTTTCTCGTATAACATCGTTATTTTCAGAAGGCCCCTCCAAAACCGGGCCGTTTTATTCTTTTTTAATCAGCCTAAATAGAAATTTTCTTTGCTCCTAATAAGTTCCTTTTGCCTTTTTGTGGCATCAAGGTAACCTGCAAGATGCAGGGCCCCATGTATTATAACCCTTCTGAGTTCCCCTTTGTATCCCGAACGGTAAAATTTGCCGTTTTTCTTAACGGTATCCAAAGAAATGAAAATCTCTCCTTCAATATTTTTTCTTTTATCACTGTAAGGAAAAGTAATGATATCAGTAAAAAAATCGTGTTCTAGGTATTGCTTGTTAATGCGTCTTATCGCCTTATCACTTACGAAATTTAACACAATTTCTCCGATTCGGCAATCCTCCCCATCCATTACTTTAGATACCAACTCCTTAACATTTCCATGAGTTAACGGCAGCCTGTATCCGGGGTGGAGATTATTGATCAATATGTTATTTTTTGTTGAAAAATCGACTTTGCTCTTCGCCTTTGGCAACTAAACTATGACCTAAGTTAAGTAAAATTAAAGAATAACATTAACATACCTGCAAAACTTCTTATTTTACAACACTTAAAAATATACAGAAATTTCCTATTTGTCAAGTGTCAAAAAATCTTGAAAACCGAGCCCTTTATTGAACTCTTTATACTGTTCGCAGTAAAACAGGTAATTTTTCGCGTTTTGTTTGATCTTTTCTATCTCTTCAGGCTTCAGATCACGCATAACCTTAGCCGGTACACCGGCAACAAGCGTGCCGCCCGGGACTTCAAATCCTTCTTTCACTACCGAGCCTGCCGCAACAAGCGAGTATGAATTGATATGGCAGTTATCAAGCAATTTTGCGCCTATACCGATTAATGCAAAATCATCGATCTTGCAGCCGTGGATCACTGCGCTGTGTCCGATCGATATATCATTACCAATGAATGTGGGGAATTTCTTATAGGTAACGTGAACCATAGTTAGATCCTGAATATTGGTCCGCTCCCCTATCCTGATATAATTTACATCGCCGCGAATTACCGTGTTAAACCATATGCTGGAGTTTTTGCCGATCTCAACATCACCTATCACATGTGCGCCTTCGGCAATTAACACGGATGGGTCTATCTTAGGAAGTTTATTTTGATATGGAAGTATCATAAAACAAATTAAGAATTACGAATTAAAAATTAGGAAATAACAATATGCCTAACCTTACACTTTTCCCTTAAACAGACCCTGAAACAAGTTCAGGGTGACAAACAGTTTATTCCTTTCCCAAACTGGAGTTTGGGAAAGAGGGAAATAAAAAAGAATAATAAACAATGGATCCTTCGCTTCGCTCAGGATTAATACCTCGGTGGCTGCCAAGAGCCGTGTTTCCATGATTTAAGCTCAAGCGTTATGCTGCCGATTTCGACCTGCAGCTTTGCTTTGAGCGGGATGCGTGCTTCATCATCCGAGAACCAGCCGGAGAAATCACCGGTTAATCCAAAAACAGCCTTGAAATATGAAAAGCCCTCAAGGTAAACTGAGGCTATGTCATAATCTATTTCGCTTATTTCAACATCCGTTTTAGCATTGTTGAAATCAATCTTCATGATGGAAGTATCAGTGTGCATTATTACCGGCACGTATTCGGTCCGCGTTTTAGGAGTGTTATACCTGGCATAGTAAAAAATTGAAAGCCCGTCCTGGAATACAGTTGAAGTCGGAATTTTAGTATCAACTTCAACATTACCGTCATAGCCGGTTATATACAAGCTTATAAATGCTGAATCATGGTTGAATATTGTTATCAGCGTACTTTTCTTTCCATCCTTATACTGGTAGGCGGTGAATTTGTGCGGAATCATCTTTCCGTTCTTCAGCTCAATTTCACTGATGAAATCATAATCAACATCAACAATAGGAAGTGAGGTGTTTGATTTCAGTTTTGCCTTTGTGATGAAAAAATTCTCTTTCCCGGGTACTTTATCGGTATTGAATTTTGCCCAGCCTATGTTTAAGAATGAATAATCAACTTCATAATACAGTTCTTCACCGTCATAAAGTACTTCTGATTGTGAAAAAGTCCTGCTGTTAATTGATAACAGCAAGACTAAAGTGAAAATCGTTAAAATGGGTTTTAAATACATCCCGAGTTTAGTAAGAATCAAATTACAGGAAGCAAAAATTGCTCCCTGTAAAAAATTGCTGCAGAAACTTTTATCTAAGCTGTGCCAGCTTTTCAGCTTCAGGGAAAAGCGTCATAGCTTTTTCAAACTGCCTATCGGTAGCAAGCCAAACAGCCATGCTTCCGTTATTGCCCCAAAGGTCTCTTGCGAGAATGGACTTAATGCTCGTCTTTATAAAATCAAGATCCCTGCTGTACTGCTCATCGTTGAACGTTATGTTCTTAGAAGCAGCAAGTGTTTTGAAATCCTCAAGCATATTGGGGGTAATTTCGAAGTTATCCCTGAATTTGATGTAATCGGAATAGCTGGATTTTATGTTTTCCCTGTTCTGATCGAAATATGCGTTCGCATATTCAAGGAAGAGATTAACCCTTCTGAGTTGTACAGAATAATCGGTTAAAGTATCAAGCTTAACTATGAAATCAGGTGTTACACCGCCGCCGCCGAATACTGTTCTGCCACCCATTGTTTTGAATTCCGGCCTTGAAGTATCCTTGGTATCATTGTTGTGATAAAGGTTATCGCCTTCATCCTGGTTAAGCAGCATTTTTTTGTATTCTCCGCCTTCGTACGGTTTCTGTATCAGCCTGCCTGAAGGTGTGTAGTAACGTGATGTTGTAACTCTCATTGCAGAGCCGTCTGAAAGGTCGTACTGCCTCTGAACAAGCCCTTTACCGAAAGTGTTTTCGCCTACAATCAATCCCCTGTCCCAATCCTGTATTGCACCTGAAACGATCTCGCTTGCGCTTGCAGAGCCATCGTTTACAAGAACTATAAGCGGCATCTTGGTATATTCTCCGCCTTCGGAAACATATTCATCATTGTATGCGGGTATCCTGCTCTTTGTATAAACTATCTTTTTACCGCGCTCTATGAACATGCTTGAAATTTTGAAAGCCTGGTCAAGGTAACCGCCCGGGTTATTCCTGAGGTCAAGTACCAGCTTCTTCATCCCCTGTTTCTTCATCTCGGCAAGCGATTTGTTCAGCTCATCGTATGTAGTTGCGGAAAATCTGGTAACCCTCGCGTAGCCGACTTCATCATTTATCATAAACGAAGCGTCAACGCTGTAAAGAGGAATTTTATCGCGCGTAATTTCAAAATCTATCAGGTTCGGACTACCGCCGCGTGAGATCGATACAACAACTTTGGTACCTTTTGGACCGCGCAGTTTTTTCGGTACATCTTCGCGCGTCATGCCAATGGCATTTACACCGTCGATCTTTACTATCTTATCACCTGCAAGTATTCCAAGCGCCTCTGAAGGTCCGCCTGAAATTGGGGTAATAATTGTAATGGTATCATTAACAATATCAAACTCAACGCCGATACCATCAAAGCTTCCCTGGAAATCTTCGTTTATCCGTTTTAACTGGTCCTGTGTAATGTATGTTGAGTGCGGGTCAAGCTGCGCAAGCATGCCTTTGATGGCTGCTTCGGTCAGTTTATCCGTGCTGACATCATCCACGTAATTTTTCTGAACCAAAGTGAGAGCTTCGTTGAATTTCTTGACGTTATCAAATACATCATCGCCGGATGCTGCTGTGTTCACTTTCATGCCCACGAGCACACCAATCGAGACTAACATCAGGAAAATCGGAATCAGATATTTGCGTTTTTGCATTATTTTATGGTATCTCCTTGAATTTCAGTGTTTTTACTATACTTATATACCGCAATATACCCAAATAAGTTTCATAATTAAAGATTTTAATTGATTCTTATAGAATCAGCCCATTTCCGCTTGTCATTCCTGCCTGCCAAGCTCCGCATGGCGAAGGCAGGTATCTAGACCTAAATCATCAATGAATTGAAAGATATTGAGCACCAGTTAATCAACAAAAGTGACATCAGTGAATGAAAGATGCACTCAACCTCATGTGCGACCACGCTGGGGTCGATAGATTCCACATATTATCTCTATAAATGTGTGACTCCTACGGAGTCAAAACGAAAATTAAATCCTCCTTATAAAGGGGAAGATCGCTTGGGATAACATTTTCCGCTTGTCATTCTGCATCCGCTTGTCATACCTGCGAAGGCAGGTATCTAGATGAAAATGAAAGCAGAATTGGTAGATTTTTAGCACCGGTAAATCAACAAAAATAATGTCTTGTCAAAGATTTTTTTAATAACTTATGTGCGACCCCGCTGGGGTCGAGGGCTTTTTGTATTCAATCTCTATAAATGTGTGACTCCTACGGAGTCAACACGAAAATTAAATCCTCCTTATAAAGGGGAAGATTTCTTAGGGATAACATTTCCGCTTGTCATACCGCATCCGCTTGTCATACCTGCGAAGGCAGGTATCTAGACCTAAATCATCAATGAATTGAAAGATATTGAAAACCAGTTAATCAACAAAAGTGACATCAGTGAATGAAAGATGCACTCAACCTTATGTGCGACCCCGCTGGGGTCGATTGTATCTACATCTTATCACTATAAATGTGTGACTCCTACGGAGTCATTTCGCTTTGTCCCCCCTTTCGCTTCTCAAAAGGGGGGACGATTTTCCGAGTTCTCATTTAATGCTGATTGAACTGAATCAGTTTCCTTAGTGAATCAACATCGGGGGTTCGCTTCTGAATATCCTCATCCAAGCCAAAAGTTTCTAATACCTCACTTATTCAGCACATATATCGCGCTGTTAAGATACGAAGCAAAGCTAACCCAAAGCAGGTATGGCAATAACAATACTGCCGCAGTTAATGAGATAGGCTTGAATTTCAGCATGGTCAGCAGTATCAGCAGCCATAATGCGGCGATAATAACTATCGAAAAAAGTAGCTCATGCATTCCGAAAAATACGATCGACCATAAAGCATTCAATATAAGCTGCGCGGCAAACAATCCGGTGGCAGATTTAACTCCGGGGGCATCAAAACCTTTTTTGATGACAAGAAACAATGAGATACCCATTAGTACATAGAGAGTTATCCATACCGGCCCGAATATCCAGTTAGGCGGCTGTAATGGCGGTTTTGTTAGTGTCGGGTACCAGGTTGAAATGTTATCCATTGTAAAAATTGAACCTATTACTCCCGCGAGTTGGCAAATAGCAATACAAACAATAAGCTTAAGTAGGTTTTTCATAATAAATAGAATATGTTTAACAACAAGTTATAAGAAATAACATACTTCGGCACTGCGTAGTTCTGAGTTTAGGTATTAGGGATGCGCTTTCTCAATAGGTTGATCTGCCCGCGGTGGTTGATTTCATCTTCAAAAACATGAAACCACATGAAATAATTATTGGCAGGTTTATTATTCCAAAAAGGGACTTCTTCATAAAGCCAGGCGTCATTTACTGTTTTAAGTTTATCCAGTACTTTGTTACGTTCGTTCATTAAAACTTCAAGATAATACTCTACACTGTTGCCCTTGATGTGCTTTCTTGCAGGCTCATCCAGATAAGAAG
Source organism: Ignavibacteria bacterium (assembly GCA_014879675.1). Lineage (GTDB taxonomy): Bacteria > Bacteroidota > Ignavibacteria > Tepidaquicellales > OLB5 > OLB5. Next base: position 36,976 of record JACSRQ010000138.1, on the reverse strand, counting down.
CAGGTGCCCACTCTTCATCTTCTTCTGTAGTTAGCTCCCGTTTTTCGAAACTAAATATCCGGAAGAAGAAATCAGTTGATGCTATATGCATCAACAAAGCGCCAATAGAATTTGCTTTTTCATCAAGAAGGAAATCTAATTGAGAGGGTGATAAGTTTCTTACAGAGTCAATTGTCACGCTTCTGGCATAATTCATCATTGATACCAGCCTTCCAATTTCCGGTGTATATCCTTTTAAATCCGTAATGAGGTAGCCTTCATTTATATTTGACATTGAATATTTCTAGATTTGACATTTCTGTTTAAAGCCCCATTGTATGCCAGACTGTCTTTATCTCAACAAAATTCTGCACCTGCATGATGTTCTCGTTGAGGTCATCATTGTAATACTCAGCGGGATTTTTATGCGCTGAATACACAAATCTCTTTATATTATTAGCGCATGAGGTTTGAACATCTTTTTTGAAAGCAGGATTTGATTCAGCGTAATCGAATGAATTAACATCCATGTGCCCCGCAAGATGCGGTACAAGCTCCTTTTTGCTGCCGGTGAGAATGTTTATCACGCCTGCCGGAACATCGCTGGTTGCGGCAATTTCCGAAAATGTTAATGCAGGCAGCGGCGCGGTTTCCGATGCAACAATAATGCATGAATTTCCGCTTGCAATGACCGGGCATAATCTGCTGATAAGTGCCAGCATGGGCAGCTCTTCAGGCAGTAAAATTGTAACAATTCCGGTTGGCTCGGGCATAGAAAAGTTGAAGTAACCTGACTGTACGGAATTGACCGTGCCAATGAGCTGTGAGTATTTATCAGCCAGACCTGCATACCAGATTATCCTGTCAATGGACTTCATAACTTCTTTTAAAGCATGTGACTTAGTAACTTTCATTGAAAGGAATATCTCGTGTGCTAACTGATCTTTTCTTCCCTCAAGCATTTCTGCCAAGCGGTATAATATCTGTCCCCTTTCATAGCCGGTTTTACCTGACCATGAGTTGAATCCCGCCCTTGCAGCCACAACTGCATTTCTCGCATCCTTACGTGATGCTTTTGATACATTGCAGAGCTTATCGCCTGTTTTCGGGTTTAGAGCCGCCATATACCGCTCGGATTCCGTTCTGGTGAACTTGCCGCCGATATAAAGCTTATACATTTTAGGAACCTGAAGTCGAGTTGCCATAATACCGGATAATTAATTAGCGAATTTTCTAAGTTCAGAATATATTACTTTTCCGTGCGAGGCATGGAATACAACCTTACCCTTATCTATAACAATAGCCTGGGGGGACTCATGGTCAACTCCATAATCCTTTTCGATCTGCGCTGAAATGCCTTTGCCGGAAATTACATCAACAATATAGGTTTTCATACTCATTTCGCCCTCTGCCCACTCCCTTTCGAGGAGGTTACGCACAACGTAATTTATTGCACATTTAGGGCTAAATTTTAATACCAGGACTTTCTCATTTTCGGAAGCTGCCTTCATTTCCTGCAGCATTTCTGGTGAATCCAGTTTGATCCAATTCATCTTCATATAAAAATAAAGGTTTAGTTAAGTCAACTAAACCTGTGAATTAATAAAATTTAAGCCCCTTTTAGAACGGTATTTTGAAAAAGACACCCAATACTATGAAGACTACTACTACATAGAATATAAGGAATCCCACAGCAAAACCCGTGCTTGCTCCGGTGCTTGGATAATTTACATCATTTTCGTTTTTCATACCGCAATTTAATAATTATTTTCCTGAAATGTAATTCTTTAATTCCTGAACGCTGGAATCAAAATCAAATACATCATAAACTTTGAAAAAATTACCGGGGTCACAAACTTTTTTGTAAATGTACTTCGCTATTTCGAGTTTTGAATCTTCAAATGTAAAATACCTTAAAAGTTCTACTACCTGGTCTGAAGTGAAGTAATTATTATCAATTGCAGTTTTGAGCGTGGCAGTATTGGAGGATTCAAAGTTACGGTTATTAATGCTGCTCTTAAGATCTTTGTAATCATCTTTCTTCATAACCTTGAACTTGCACTCGCCGCTGTTTGAGGTAGGTTCGTTATTCTTATTGCTCTTTGTGCCGTCATCACCGCATTTCCTGCTCTGATCGCCAGTGGGTACATACCTGTTGAAACCGTACTTTTTCTTCTTGTATATTGTGAATGTATTGTATTCATCAATCACCGCATACAGGTCTGAACCTGAAGGAATTTTGATCTTACCGTCAAATGCGATTTCAGTTGCATCGTTATCCAACAACTTAATAACCTTCAAGCTGTGTTCACCGGCCGGCAGGTTATCAAACTCGGCATAATTTCCGCTGCCGAGAGTAATGTTATCCAAAGTTACTGTAAACTCGCCGTCATCGTATAACGAGACCTGCAAATAAGATCCCTGGGAATAGGATGAAACTGCAAAAACGATAATTATTGCCAAAACTGAGAGTATTTTAATTCTCATAAAAATTGGTCATATCCTTTCTTTGTATCTAATTTCTTCAAATTCTATTTTAAATGCAGTACCATTTGTATTATCCATAGTCACAGCACCTTCAAGCTGTTTTACCAGGGTTTCTATAAGCTGCATTCCGAGCGAATCGCTGTTATCAGGCTCAAAATTTTCTGGCATACCTACACCATTATCTGAAACGGTAAGCAATATCTTCTCACCGCATTTTTTAATATCAATAAATATCTTTCCTTTATGACCTTGCGGGAAAGCATGTTTAAGGATGTTATTTATAAGTTCGTTTACTATTAGTCCGCAAGGTATTGATGTATCTATGGTCAGTAATATATTTTCGGATGTTATTGAAAACTCGATCTCGCTGGTATTAACATTATATGCTTTTAACAAATGGCTAACAAGATCTCTCAGGTAGTTGCCAATATCTATCTGTGATATATCGGTAGATTTGTATAACTTCTCGTGAATTAAAGACATGGTTTCAACCCTGGACCTGCTCTTGTTGAAAATATCAAGATCCCGCTTATCATATACAAAACGTGACTGCAGTTTCAGCAGGCTTACAATTATCTGCAAATTGTTTTTTACCCTGTGGTGTATTTCTTTCAGAAGCAGCTCTTTTTCCTTTAATGATTTTTTAGTGATCTCTTCTGCAAGCTTTCTTGCTGTAATATCTGCGGCAACTCCCAGCACCTGGTAAGAGCCGTCAACTGCCTTTAGCGGAACTTTGATTGTTTGGTACCACCTGGTTTCACCGGTTTCAGAGTTAGTAACCATTTCTTCCGGAACAAACTTGGTTTTTCCTGTAGAGATTACTTCCCTGTCATCCCTGAGAAAGTGTTCAACCTCTTCAGCACTTGCATTAAAATCAGAATCCGTTTTCCCGATAAGACCTTCTTTGGATGTGTTGTAATTATCAGCAACTGCTTTGTTTACCAGTGTAAACCGCCCGTCCCAGTCTTTTGCAAACACAAAGTTTGGATCGGTATCGATCACCGCCCTAAGGAATTCTTTTTGATTATTGAGCTCTTTTTCGGCTTTTACTCTTTCGGTTATATCTTCAACCAGCGATGCTACGCCTATCACCCTGCCGGATTCATCAATCAATGGAGTGTTATACCATTCACACAGTATCTTTCTGCCATCTTTGGTGATATTTTCATTTGTGCTGCGCTCGCCGCCTGATTTATTCTTCAGCTCCATCCAGAGCTTAGCAACATCAGCATGCGACGATTCAGGTACCAAAACATTCGCACTGCTGCTTAATATTTCTTCCCTGCTATAGCCGAATATCCTCTGTGCTGCTGCATTCCATTCGCTAACGCAGAAATTCAGATCCCATTCAATAACTGCAAGCGGAGTGCGTTCTACATGTATCAGCAGCTTCTGCCTGGAACTGCGTAATTCTTCTTCAGCTTTCAGCCTTTCGGTTATATCCTGCAGGGTTCCTATGATCGCAACCTTGCCGTTATAAATCATTTTTGAACCGCGGACTTCAACATCGATCAAAGCCCCATCTTTTTTTACAGCCCGGTATGTGTATTGAATGCTTGCTACTTCATTATCCATCCGTTTGCGGATATTCTCTTTCACCTTTTGTAAGTCATCCGCGTTTACAACGCTCCAAATATCTATCTTAGACATTTCCCCTTTGCCGTAGCCGAAGATCTCTTCGTAACGGGGATTAACATACCTGTACTGGCCATCCTGCAATATATATATCCCGATGAGCGCATTTTCAACCAGACTGCGGAACTTCTCTTCAGCATCTATAATATTCCTTTCAGCCCTTGCCCTCTCATTTATCTCGCCCTTTAGCTTGAGATTTGTTCTCTGCAGCTCGGTAGTTCTCATGTCAACCAGCTCTTCAAGGTGGCCGCTGTATTTTTTAAGCTCTTCTTCAAGAAGTTTCCTCTCTGTTATATCAAAAGCCGAGCCAAGTATTTCAGTAACGCGGTTCTTTTCATCCCGTGCAAATACTACATCATGGCTTCTGAACCATCGCCACTGGCCGGATGAATTCCTGATCCTGTATTCAGAATTAATTATCTCCTCATCTTTAGCACCGGAATATTTCTGGTATGTGTTTTTAAGCTTTATCAAATCATCCGGGTGGATATAGTTCTCAAAGAACTTCTGGCCATGTTTCATTACTTCAGCCGGAGAGTAGCCAAGTATTGTTTCTATTTTATAATTGGTATATGTAATTTTAGGACCGGTCAGGTCATAGATATACAGGATGCTGGGAGTAGAGTCTGCAATTCTTTGAATGAATTTTTTGCTGTTCAGCAGTTCTCTTTCCGCCAAACGCCTTTCTGAGATATTCCTGAACACCAGTACTACACCAATTATTTCGCCTTTTTCATTTATTATCGGTGCAGCGCTGTCATCGATTTGGATACTGCTGCCATCCTTGGTATAAAGTACGGTGTGTTCGTTGAGTTTAAAGATTTCGCCTTCCCGCAAAACTTTCGCTACCGGGTCTTCGATCTTCTCGCCGGTATCTTCATTGTATATTCTGAAGATATGATCAAGCAGAAGGCCGGTCGCATCTGCGCTTTGCCAGCCTGTTAATTTTTCTGCAACCCTGTTCATAAACAGAATTTCGCCGATCTTGCTTGTGACTATTACTGCATCGCCAATACTCTCAAGGGTTGTTGCCAACCAGTTCCTGTTATCCTCGAGCTTCTGCTCTGTTTCGCGTCTCCTGTTGATACTGCGGTTAAGCAGTACAATGGCAATTATCATGAGCGTAAAAGCTATTACATTTCCAATCACCAGATTAGTAAGAGTGTAGCTGGAACTTCTGCTGGCTTCAAAAAGGCGATTGTTCAAAATTTCCGTTTCTTCCTGCTGAATTTTTAAGATCAGTACTTTTATCCTGTCAAGTGTTTGCTTCCCTCGTTCAGTCAGTTCTATCTGTGTCTTCATGTCACGGGATCTTTTTTCCTGAAGTTCCAGCGACTCCTGCAGCAGGTCTTTCCTGTTGAATATCAGCATCTGAAGTGAATCGATGTTTCTTTTTTCTGATGGGGATGTTAACAGGTTGTTCAATACGGTAAATGAGGAATCAATAGAATTCATGGAAGGGTAATAGGATTTAAGGAATTCATCGTTGCTGGTGATCAGGTATCCGCGGCGGTTTGTTTCGGCTTCAATTATATTTGAATATAATTGTTCGGAAGCCTGGATGATCCTGAGAGATTTCGTAATAACTTTCTCATCTTCAAAATGAAAGCTTATATTAAGGTATATAACCACATTTACGGAAACCAAAATGAGCAGGCCAATTACAAATCCGGTATTCAGGTATTTTTTTCCCAGTGTACGCTTCATCGTTTCATTCTTAAATTCAAATTTCCGGATCAATAGCCTGGTAAAAAAACTATAAATGGCGGATTTTTATGACGAGATAGTTCTGAAAAACAAAATCTTATCACACAATATGCACAAATTTAATAAAGAAAAATATGCAGGGAAATCATCGAAAAACAGCATATTTCAGAAATGATGAAATATGCTGTTTTTGTTTCTAGAGCGTCAAAAAAGCTATTTAGCGCGATTTTGCATCATAATAAAGCGGTTTTAATTTTTCGGTCAATGATGGGTTATACTTCATCGCAGCTTCAAAATCTGCAGCCGCCAATTTATAAAATCCAAGATTGTAATAACATATACCACGGTTCTCAAAAACTGCGCTGTATTTTGGATTTATCTTAAGCGCTTTATCATAATAAGAAAGTGCGCCCATAAAATCATCTTTTTGATATAAAATATTACCCAATGAATATAATACAAGCGTATCATCCGGCACATAAGTTACTGCTTTACGCAAATCGCCTTCAGCAAGGTCATACAACAGCCTGTTCAAATATATGTTGCCGCGGTACGCATAAGCCTGGCCATTTTTGTCATCAAGCTGGATCACTTTATTAAAATCCTCAAAGGCAGCGGTATCGTTACCTCTTGCAAGCAAGATCTTTCCACGTTCAAGGTAAGAATCAGTATCATTAACATTTAGTTTGATGGCAAAAGCAAAGTCCTGCAATGCTTGCTCAGTCTCGCCGGCATCGCGGTATGCTATTCCCCTTTCAGTGTATAAAAAATACGGCATCAATCCGGTTCCTTTGGAATTGATTGCCTTTGTATAGTTTTCTATGGCTTTGGGATAATTTCTGTTATTTTTATAAAGCATGGCGAGCCCGTAATACGCTAACCCGAAGGATGGATCTATTTTCAGAGACTTGTCAAAACTCTTTATTGTATTAACCGAATCTTTAATGCTTGCGTAAGATAAACCGAGCTGGTAAAAATACATGGTATTTGTCGAATCAAGCTTAACTGCCTTTTCAAAATAGTCGATCGCATCGGCAGTGTTACCAGAATTAAACGACATTTCACCGAGCGCGAAATTTGCGTCTGCGTCATTGGGATCTAGCTGAAGTGCTTTCTCAAAGTTCTGCCTGGCTTTTGTGAGTTCATCAGTGTACATATAAAGTCTGCCCAGCTCAACGTATGCCTGTGTATACTTCTTATCAATTTCGATCGCCTGGTTGAAGTAGTTAATTGCGGTAAGGTAATCTTTGCTTTCTTCATATATTCTGCCCATCCTGAAGAACATAACTTCGTCCTTTTTATAACCCATTTCGAAAGCACGGGTATAGTCAGTCAAAGCTTTATCATACTTCTCCAGGGCATAATAAGCATTGCCCCTCTGGTAATATCCTTCATCATGACCGGTTGCTATTCTGAGATAGCTATCGAAAAGCTGAACGGCTTCTTCATAGCTTTCAGCATCAAGCGCATCCATAGCCTCGTCAAATGTAACCCTGGTGGAATCGTATGTATAAGAATTCTGAACGGCTAAAAACAGTAGAAAAAAAACCGCTAATAGTTTAATTTTCATTTATGAACTTAATTTCTAAAAATTTAAATATTCCTTTAAGCCCTGTAAACCGCCTTCCCTGCCGAAGCCGCTTTCTTTATAGCCGCCAAAAGGCGACGCGGGATTAAACTTATTGTAGGTGTTTGACCATACTACACCTGCTTTAATTGCTCCAACCATTTTGAATATCTTGGAGCCTTTATCAGTCCATATTCCTGCCGAAAGTCCATACTGAGTATTATTAGCTTTTTCTATGGCTTCCTTGGGAGTCCTGAAAGTTAACACCGAAAGCACCGGTCCGAATATCTCTTCCTGTGCGATACGGTTTGATTGAGCAACATTCGTAAAAAATGAAGGCTTAAACCAAAATCCTTTATCAGGCAGTCTGCACTCCGGCTGGTATAGTGTACAGCCTTCATCTACTCCCGAATTTACAAGTTCAGTAATCTTCTTAAGCTGCATTTTGGAGTTGATAGCGCCAACATCTGTGTTTTTATCAAGAGGGTCCCCAACTCTTAAACTCTTAAGCCTGTGTTTTAGTTTCTTTACTACAATCTGTTTTATGCTTTCCTGTACAAACAATCTTGAGCCTGCACAGCAAACATGGCCCTGGTTGAAGTAGATGCCGTTTATTATTCCTTCAATTGCCTGGTCAATAGGCGCATCTTCCATTATGATATTCGCAGCTTTGCCGCCAAGTTCCATCGTAAGTTTCTTTGAAGTTCCGGCAACTGACCGCATTATGAGCTTTCCTACTTCTGTGGAGCCGGTAAACGCTATTTTTTTCACCTTCGGATGGTTCACAATCGCAGCACCTGTATCCCCTGCCCCGCTTAAGATATTCACAACCCCATCCGGCAGCCCGGCTTCCTGGAAAACTTCTGCAAGCTTGTACAGGGTTAGCGGTGTAGTTTCAGCGGATTTAATAACCACGGTATTCCCGCATGCAAGAGCCGGCGCAATTTTCCATGCCGCCATTAGCAGCGGAAAATTCCACGGGATTATTTGTCCAACAACACCGATTGATGAGAACTGCTGATTAGGGAATGCGTACTTAAGCTTATCTGCCCAGCCGGCATAATAGAAAAAGTGTGCAAGTGCAAGCGGAACATCAACCGATTTTGATTCCTTGATGGGTTTGCCTCCATCCATGGTTTCTATGACCGCAAATTCCCTCGCCTTTTCCTGCATGATCCTCGCAATACGAAAAATGTATTTAGCTCTTTCCTTAGGTGAGGTTTTGCTCCATACATTATTATAAGCTTTCTCGGCGGCAAGTACTGCACGGTTTACATCAACTTTCGATGCCCATGCAGCTTCAGCGATCTTTTCTTCGGTTGCCGGGTTAATTGTTGGAAAGTACTTCCGTGTTTTAACCCATTTCCCATTTATAAAAAGGTCATACCTATCTCTTAACTGAATGTGTTCTGTAGATTCCGCGGAAGGTGCATACTCCCACACTGCCTTTTTAGCTGTACCATTGCCCCTGCTCCCGCCCGATGTTATAGACCGATCGGCGGGTGCACTTGTTTTTTCCCTGAATGTCATAATGACCTTTAGTTAGAATAGTTTAAAAAGGTTCTGCTGAAGAGCCTTCGCCGCCGGCAGGTTCGCTGTTTTCGCCGCAGCTCTCGCCGTTTGATTCTACAAAAGTCTTTATTGCATCAAGATTCTCAAGTATCATCTTAGCTTTGCCAAGTCCGAATGAAAAAGTGAATTTTGCTCCCGGGTTAAGGCAAATAAGCTTGTTTCCTTTGTATTCTGATATTTCTGGCATTGTTTTGTTTGTTTAGTTGATTAATATTCTGAGTATAAATAATTTTTTTCGTCTTTGATCCAGCTGAATGTTTCGTCTGCGGTTTTCTTAAAAGCTATCAGGCTGCTGACTTTATCCGGACACTTGTATTCACTATTGAAGAAATTTTCGGCTTCGGTCATTTCGCCTGATATCCTGCTGGTTATAAAAATATAATCAAAAAATACGGAGTAAATATAGTCTTCACAATCTGCCTTTTGGGGCCAAATCTCCTTCATTGAAGCTCTCAATTCAGTGTAATCAGGACCAAAACTTGAACCGGTTTTTCCACCAAGCGACTTGTAACGAAGCTTACCATTGTGATACTCCATTTGCCAGCTATAGCTGAATCCCATTATAGAAGGAGACATCCTTACAAATGTACCTATAGCGGGAAGACTGTTGGCGCTTGTATCAAGCGAAGCATTTGTGATGAAGTACAGCGGCTTCGCGCCTTTTCTTGCATCAAACAAATACATGCTGCTAAATACATACGGCGAAGCACCTTCGCTTAAAATCAGCAATAGTTCTTTGCTGCCATCTCCATCCATATCAATAATATTGTGCTCAACGTAATCACTAAAAACGCTATCCATACTAAACTCACTCTTACCGTTCTTCAAAACTTCCAGCCTGCCTGTGAAAAATCTGTTATGATTACTCGATATTTTTATAGTATAATCATAATACGATATCGATGTATTCCTGATTGAGTCATCCTGGGAATACAGGTTTGCAATATTTATCAATAGAAATAATATCGGTATAATCTTCAAGTTTTTAATCATTGGTAAAATATTCAGCAGATTGGTAAACACCGGATTGTTCTTTCCTGTACTGCATCAAAAGGTCATTGAGCAGTGAAGATGCGCCCATTCTGAAAAGGTCAGGAGTAAGCCACATATCGCCAAGGGTTTCCTTTACCAGGCAGAGATACGAAATCGCATCCTTGGTTGTTTTAATGCCTCCGGCAGGCTTCATGCCGATTATTTTACCCGTTTCATTATAAAAATCTCTTATCGCTTCTAGCATAACCAAAGTTACAGGAAGTGTTGCCGCCGGCTGAACTTTACCGGTAGAGGTTTTAATGAAATCCGCGCCCGCGAGCATTGAAATTAAACTGGCCCTGCGCACATTATCAAATGTTTCAAGTTCACCGGTTTCAAGTATTACCTTCAAATGCGCTTCACCGCATGCTTCTTTGATCGCCTGTACTTCTTTAAAGGTATAGTCATAATTACCTTCTAGGAACTCTCCCCTGCTGATAACCATATCAACCTCATCGGCACCCATCTGCACAACTTTACGAACTTCTTCAACTTTCAGCTTCATCGGTGATTGTCCCGAAGGGAATGATGTAGCAACAGATGCAACCTTTACCCCGCTGCCTTCCAAAGCACTCTTAGCTGTTCTTATCAGGTTTGGATATACGCATACCGCAGCCACATGGGGGATCTCAGGCGCGCCTTCCAGCGGAAATTTCGCCTTCTGGCACATTGCATGCACTTTACCTGCTGAATCTTTGCCTTCAAGGGTAGTGAGGTCTATCATAGAAACTGCCATCTTTATAGCAGCAACTTTGCTCTCTTTCTTCACACTCCTGCCGGCAATTGCCGCGGCTCTTTCTTTAACGCCCGTTTCATCAACAGCCGGGTGTAATGAATCTAAATTTCTTAACGCGGGATTCATATTCATAAATTTGGCTAATTTAACTATATATTTACACAATTAAAACGAAATTACAAAACTTTGTCCGTATTCTATCTATTCTCTTATTCAGAATTTTATGGATTAAATTTTTGAGTGTAAAATATTATCTTTGTTGATATTCCAATAACAATTCATACCGATAATGTCTTCAGAAAACAGGAAACCCAAAACCTCCGCAGCAAAACCAAAAGTTTATAAGATAACTCAATTCTACGCCATCAGGGCAATATCAGGAATGGCACTTTCGCCCAACGGCAAAACTATAGCTTATATCACAAATACAAGCGGCTCGCCTAATATATGGACTATCCCTGTAGATGGCGGCTGGACTTCGCAAATTACTCTGGAAGATAATGCCGTTGCCAGTATTGTTTATTCTCCTAAAAATAATGAGATAATTTTCCAGTCCGATAACAAAGGAGATGAAAATTTCCAGATATACATTGTGAACGAAAACGGCGGAGAAGTTCGCTGCCTTACCCCTTCACATGCCGGTGCGCAGACCATTTTCTGTGCTTTCAATAAAAAAGGTACCAAAGTACTTTTTTCTTCAAACAAAAGAGATAAAAGGTTTTTTGATACTTATGTAACCGATCTAAAAACAGGCGTTGAAGAATGTATCGCAGCTTTCGATGACATATATCCATTTATAGCGTCAGATTGGAGCAAGGATGAAAAGAAAATAGTTTACCATAAACATTACAATAATTCCAACAGCGATATATTTCTATACGATACCGTAACAAAGGAAATGAAGAATCTTACCAAACATGAAGGTAATATGAAGAACTCAAGCGGTATGTTCAATAAAAAGAATGATACATACTATTTCATCAGCGACTATAACAGGGAGTTCAATGCACTCGCTTACTTCGATGTAAAATCCTCTCAGCTCGGTTGGATGCAGGAAGAAAAATGGGATATTTCAAGCTATGTATTTTCGCACAACGAAAAATTCCTGCTTTACAGTACCAATGAAAACGGAACTTCGCGGCTTAAGTTAAAAAATGTGAAAACAGGTAAGGTAAAGTCTCTAAAGGTACCAAAAGGACACTGCATAACATTCGCCTTTACCAAAGATGATAAAAAGATCGTGTTCATTTACGACTCGCCGCAAAATCCGAATGACATTTATGTCTATGACCTGAAGAAAGATAAATTTAAACAGGTAACGTTTTCTATGATAGGCGGCATTCCCAAAAATGATCTCGTCATACCGAAGGAGATCAAATATAAGAGCTTTGACGGATTGGAAATAAGCGGCTTTATGTACATTCCGAAATGGATGAAAAAGGATGGCACAAATCCGGCAATTGTTTGGCCGCACGGTGGACCCGAATGGCAGGAGAAGAACCTTTTTAATAAATATTTCCAGATACTGTGTAACAGGGGCTATATTGTAATTGCGCCAAATTTCAGGGGCAGCACAGGTTACGGGAAGTCGTTCCAAAAGCTTATTTATAAAGATTGGGGCGGAAATGAATTTAAAGATGTACTTGCAGCTTATAATAATTTGCTTGAAACAGGATACACGGCTAAAGATAATATTGCAATCGTAGGAGGCAGCTTTGGCGGTTATATGACGCTCACCTGCGCAACGCGCGCGCCTGAGCTTTGGAAATGCGCTGTTGATATTTTCGGGCCATCGAATCTCATCACATTCTGCAATTCCGTTCCCGAGCACTGGAAACCCGGCGTACTTGAGCTTGTTGGAGACGTTGTAAAGGATAAAGAATTCCTCGAAGAACGCTCACCGATAAATTTCGTTTCAAACATAACCTGCCCTATGCTTGTTATACAGGGTAAAAATGATCCGCGGGTTGTGCAGGCGGAATCTGACCAGATGGTAGAAGTTATGAAGCAGCAGAATAAAGAAGTTGATTACCTGGTACTTCAGGATGAAGGCCATGGTTTTACAAAAGTATCGAACCAGATCACGGTTTGGGGCATGATATGTGATTTCCTGGATAAACATATGAAGTCCTGACACGATTGACAAAATAAATTATTGTAAATGGATAGCAAAATAATTGACGGTAAGTTAATATCAGAAGAAATAATTCTTGAGATCAAAAAAGAGCTATCGAGTACAAATGTAATCCCGGGGCTGGCGCTCATTCTGGTTGGAAATAATCCCGCATCTGAAATTTACGTTAAGATGAAGGAAAAGAAATGCGCCGAGCTTGGTTATTATTCTATTGTGAACCGCCAGCCTGAAACAATTTCAGAAGCTGAACTGCTTTCTATAATTTCGGGATACAACAACGATCCAAAAATTCATGGAATACTTATCCAGCTGCCCCTGCCCTCTCATATTAATGAAATGAATGTGCTTGAAACTGTTGACTACAGGAAAGATGTTGACGGCTTCCACCCTGTAAATGCGGGCAGACTTATGATAGGCGAAAAATGTTACATGCCGTGCACGCCTGCCGGAATATTTGAGTTGTTAAAGAGGTACAATGTTGATACTTCAGGAAAAAATGCTGTTGTGATAGGCAGAAGCAATATTGTCGGCAAACCTATCGCGAACATTCTGCTCCAGAAAGCAAAAGGCGCCAATTGCACGGTAACGGTAACTCACAGTGCTACGCAGGATATTGCCTCCCACACCCGCCGGGCTGATATTATCGTGGCAGCTATCGGAAAAGCTAACTTCCTCACCGGCGATATGATAAAAGAAGGCGTTGTGATTGTTGATGTTGGCATAAACCGGATAGATGATTCATCCGCAAAAAAGGGTTACAGGGTTGTTGGTGATGTTGACTATGCTTCATGTTATCCAAAAGCCTCGCTTATTACTCCCGTTCCGGGCGGGGTTGGACCCATGACGATAGCAATGCTTCTGAAAAATACACTGGACTCTGCTCTGAAGAAAATTTATAGCTAGTCTGAAGTTAATTAAGGATTTCAAAATTAATCCCGCTGTTAAAAATTGGAAAAGAACTACATCGAGCTTGAAATAGCATTTAACGAATCCACTTATGATCTTGTATACAACAGGCTTTACCTCAATGACCTGAACACCATACTTGAAGAGAACGGTTTATTGAAGGTTTATTTACCTGCATCAGATACTGCCCTTGCGGAGAAAATAAAACAGGAATTGATAACTGAAGACAGTGTACCCGAAGGCAGTATTTCCATCGGTATATTTGATAATAAAGACTGGAATCTGGAATGGGAAAAAACCATAGAACCGGTTTATATTCTGGATAGGCTGGTTGTTTATCCCTCATGGAAAAAAAATGAGCTTGATCTAAGCCGCGGGAATATTCCAATAGAGATCGACCCTAAGATGTCGTTCGGTACGGGACACAATGAGACTACACAGCTTATCCTTGAGCAGATGAGCACATGGATAGATCCGAAAACCGACCGTTATATGCTTGATTTCGGCAGCGGGACGGGAATTCTCGCTATTGCCGCCGTTAAGCTTGGTGTTGAAAAAGTGATAGCTAATGAGATAGATGACGATTCCATAGCGAATGCTAACGATTATTTCTCGCTTAATGATGTTACAAACAACATTGCGCTATACCAGTGCGATCTCACCAAAGTTGCGGAGTATGGATTTGATGTAATCGCCGCAAATATTATAAGCAATGTCATTATTCCCAATCTGCCCTTGATGAACCAAAAACTTAAGGCAGGTGGTAAGATATTTATAACGGGAATTCTTCGCGAAGAAACCGAAACTCTGCTGAATGAGCTTACAAAAAATAATTTCCAAATGCGCGAGCTTAAACAGCGCGCAGAATGGGCCGCTTTTTATGCCATTAAACTATGATTTTTTTTTGCGTAGTATCAGAATCAAAAGCATTCACCGCAAAGCCGCGAAGAACGCAAAGTTAATTAAAAGCAATATTTGAAGTGGCGTCAGGTCTTACGACCTGACGCAAAGAAGCAAAACTAAATCATCTTCAAGTCCCACATTTAAACACAATAAACACATGATAAGATCAACTATAGATATCGGAACAAATACTATTCTTCTCCTTATAGCCGAGTATAAAAATGGCAGCATTAATCCTATATTAGATATCCAGCGCGTTCCAAGACTCGGCAAAGGCGTAGATGCGAACCGGAATATCATGCCGGAATCAATAGCCAAAGCTGTGGAAATATTGAGCGAATACAAAGAGCTCAGCCTGAAACACGGTTCAACCGGTATTACTGCGACTGCAACAAGTTTCATCAGGGATTCAGCCAACAAAGCCGAGTTCATAGATACAATCCGCAGAAAGACCGGTATAGAAATTGAAATCCTTTCCGGCGATGACGAAGCCCGTAATACTTTCATTGGCGGAGTTTACGATAAGGTGCATACCGCTCATGACAGATTAACGACAATCGATATCGGCGGCGGAAGCACAGAAGTGACAACCGGAATTGTTAAGGATATGTCATTGAATGATGTTTCACTCACGGGCAAAAGTCTGGATATCGGTTCTGTCAGACTGAATGAGAAGTTCCTGAAAGAGCATCCCCCTGCTCCTGCGCGGCTGGTTGAGGCAGAGAGGTTCATAGACCAACATCTCGCGTATCTCGATTTTGATATCAGCGGCACATCACTTATTGGTGTAGCGGGCACGGTCACAACCCTGGGCGCGATAAAGCTGGGCCTAACGAGCTTTGAAGCAGAAAAAGTTGATGGACTGGAAATCCAAATAGCTGAAATAAATGAAGTACTCGAAAGGCTTATTCCCATGCCTATCGATAAACTTTATGGTATGGGCGATTACATGACAGGCAGAGCCGATATTGTAATTCCGGGAATATTAATACTAAAATGCTTCATGGAAAAATTCAGTTTTGATAAGGTAACCATAAGCACAAAAGGCCTTAGGTATGGAGTGTTTTTAAGGGATGCTGCCTAACATGTCCCCCCTTTGCCTTCCTGACTGCTTTAACAGTTTAAAGAGGGGAAGTAAATCTGCAGAAATCATAGAACTCTAACTAAAAGATATCAGGGAACAAAGTTAATCTGCAATGGGGTTTGTTTTTTTCTTCGAGTTACGCACTCTTTATCAAATCCAAAATTCCTCTATAGACCAAATTCACGGCAATTGCCAGTATAAAAAATCCCATCATTCTTGTCAGCACGTTGATTCCGTTTGAGCCAAGCTTTTTCATAAGCGGAATGGAAAGTATCAGGAAAAGATATGTCACCAGGCCGATACCGAATATTCCTATTACAAATCCAACATAATCCTCAAAATGTTTCGCATTGGTCGAGAGTCCGATAACCGCGCCTATGGCTCCGGGTCCGCTCAATATCGGCATAGCCATCGGCATGAATGATATATCCACATTCTGCTGCTTAATAGATTCATCCTTTTCATTTTCAGGCTTTGAATTCACCATCTGCCATCCGGTGTTTGCGACGATGAGTCCGCCTGCGATCTCAAGCACACCGAGCGATATGCCAAACAGCTCAAGCAGCAGTTTGCCTATCAAAAGGAAAGTGATAAGTATCAGAAATACATTCAGCGAAACTTTTCTTGCCTGTCCCTTGCGGAACTCAGGCGTGTCATGCGCGGTCAGACCGGAAAAAGATGGCACACCGCCAATTGGATTGATAAGCGGAAACAAAACGCTGAATGCGATCCCCGCAAATGATAATATGTCTGTTATGTGCATATGATATTTCTTTTTGACATTCCCGCGCAGGCGGGAATCTAGACTCAAATTTATGATACTAAACTAATCTTAAAGCACCACCAAATTCTAATTCCTTTCAATTCTTACTGCCTCTCTCTTTAAGTCTTTTCGGCTTCTCGTGAACTCACAATACGATTTATTAACTGGTCTGCTTAAAATGCAATATTTAAACCAAAAACAACAAACCCCGCTAAATCATTGATTCAGTGGGGTTTAACCTCGTGCATCCTTGGGGGCTCGAACCCCAGGCCTAATGATTAAGAGTCATTTGCTCTACCAACTGAGCTAAGGATGCCCACAAATATGGCAGAAAAATGAATATTAATCAATCCAAAATTGCCGAAATTACTGAAAAATTGTAAAGAAACAGAATCAAAAGCTCAGACACGAATTTCACTAATTGACACGAATGATAAATACTATTCCATGGTGTTCATAAAAATGAACTCAAATTTACTTAGAGTTATTCATAATGCAATTTTGGAATATCAACGAAAAGGAATTTTCTACTCCGAAGAATTCCATCCGCTTCTGCCTCCCTTTACTTCAACTTCCCTCCTTGGCAAGATCAATGCATAATACAATATCCTGTTATTGTTTATGCCGCTCAATACAAGCTCGCTGTTTTGCGTAAAGCTGATCAAATACCGGATGCCCGAAGCCGTATATGTAAGAATGCCCGCACTTACAGTATAATTTCTATATATCATTGATTGGTTCGGACACTTCAACTCTGCCGTACCTGATACACTGTTTGGGAATCTAACTTCCTCACCCGGACAAACATCAAGCGAGCCTGCTGAATATACCAATACCCAATATCCCTCAATAGTTTGAGTTATGACAATTGAAGCAGTTATGAATGACCATATATTCGAGTAACTCCCTTGTCCATAACTATTAATTGCACAGACTCTCCAGTAATATATTGTCGATGGCTGAAGGCTTGCTGTAAAGTCATAACTTGTTGCGGTTAGTGTAGTATCGGCTAACAATTGAGTGAAGCCAGAATCCATTGATATCTGTATCCTGTATGAACTTGCGTTTTGAGATGAACTCCAGGTGAAATTAAGCACATTGACAGAATCTATAGATCCATTTGGCGGACTTATCAAATTTGGAGATGTAGGCGGAGAATTCTCGCTCGACGAAGAGTTGTCATCACCGCAACCACTGTGGGATAAAATCAATACAAGAACGAAAACAGCTACTAAGGAATATTTCATTTCTTTCACTTTTAGGTTAGTGATGCAGGGCAATTCTTGTTGTAGTTTAAGGAACTACCCTATTTCAAATATACATATTTCAAACTATAAAAACAGTAATTTAGTTTACTGCTTCCATATCTTATGATTCCCGCAATTCCAGTTGAAGTAAACGAATTGTTTATTCTTCAGGCAGTATTTCATGCCGGGCTCGTATTCAACTGATTCGCCCTCCTTCTTCCGCTTTTGGGCCACAAGGGCAGAGTCACCCATGCTCTGATGCCTGCAATAATACTGGCATGTCAGGCATGGACGGGTGAGATCCATATAAAACGGGAACATTAGCTTTGAAACCATAATGATATTTTTGCTCTTTAATATATTGTGGCTAGTTTTTCCTTTGTGTATTTGCGGCTCTGCGTTAAATTGTATCTTTCCCGCGAAGTCGCAATGGCGCAAGTTAGTTCAATAGAAAGATATTTCCTGAAATCTATTTCTAAATTACTTCCATTATTCCGATATTGAAACTACCAAACTCTGCTTTATACGGAAAAGTGCATTACAGATTGTGAAACATAGACTTATGAATTAGTATCATTCAATGATACACAACTTATAATTTTTTGTTGTAAATTATCCACATGAAGAATATTGACCTAAAATCGCGCGGCGCCGGTATCAATACCCAAAACAGGTTTGAGCCCATTAGTATTGATTATACCGCTGATTACGCCGATGATTACATAGATCCCGACGAAGAACCGCGGAAGATACAGACGAAATTCTATAATGATGATACTAAATCCATACTGGCTAAAAATGACTCGCCGGATCTTGGTTTTGACTACAGCATAAATCCATACCGCGGCTGCGAACATGGGTGTATTTATTGTTATGCCAGGCCAACGCATGAGTATTTGGGATTTTCGGCCGGACTCGATTTCGAAACCAAGATAATGGTAAAAAAGAATGCTCCACGCCTGCTTGAAGAAGCATTCAGCAAGAAATCATGGCAGCCGCAGGTCGTAATGTTTTCGGGCAATACTGATTGCTATCAGCCGATCGAGCGCAAGCTTGAGATCACACGTGAGTGCCTTAAGGTATTTCTTAAGTTCCGCAATCCATTAGGCATGATAACAAAAAACGCGCTCATCCAGCGCGATATCGACCTGTTGAAAGAACTCGCATCCATGCAGCTCATTAAAACTGTGGTATCGATCACAACTCTCAACCGCGATCTCTCCAGGCGAATGGAGCCGCGTACATCCGTTCCATCAAAGCGGCTTGAAACGATCAGTAATCTTGCTGCAGCGGGAATTCCGGTTGGCGTTAATACCGCTCCGATAATTCCCGGATTAAATGATGAGGAAATTCCCGCAATCCTGAAGGCAGCATCTGAAGCAGGTGCAGCATCGGCGGGAATGGTAATGCTAAGGCTTCCCTACTCAATCAAAGATCTGTTTGAAGAGTGGCTCGGGCGCATGTATCCTGAAAAAGCTTCGAAGATAATCAAACGTATTAGGGATATTCGCGGCGGTGAGCTCTCAAGCCATGAGTTCGGCACCAGATTCAAAGGTGAAGGAAAATACGCCGAGCATGTTCATCAGCTTTTCAAAACCATGTGCACTAAATATGGTCTGAATAAATCACACAATCCCCTGCGCACAGATCTTTTTCGCCGCCTGAAACCAGGCCAGGAAGAATTGTTTTAGCTTTTTGCGTCAGGTCGTAAGACCCGACGCCACCTAGCATATTGGCAACCCGGCACTGTCGGCAGTATAGTGATGTCGGCAACTCGGTGCCGTCGGAGTATGGTGCTGTCGGGAGTTTCCTCCCGACAAAAAAGATAATTTTCAAGAGTACATAAAATGAAACCTTTACACTATTACTATCGTCAAAATTAATATTCCCAAGCCCCATGGGAAGATTCCTGAAACATCTCAAAAACACAAAAGCCTCCGTAATAATACTGAAATTAATGAACAAACGAGCCGCTTTTATCATTTCTCTCGCCGCAGTTCTTGCTTACTGGGGGTATGTTATAGCTGTAACAGCGCGTACAGTGCCGGAATTGCCCGCAACACTTACCGAAATACTGCTTTCGATCGTAAAGATAAAGTTAATAGTAATTGCTGCTGTAATAATCCTGCTGAAACTGGAAGGTGATAAATTTGATCAGTTGGGATTCAGGAAAAATGGACTATTAAAACAGGTTATGTTTGGCATAGGATTCGGATTTGCCACATGGATATTAATTAATATTGTTATCAATCCCCTGCTCGCTTCGGTTAATCCCTCTCCCAAGCCTGCTTCAGATATATTAGCATTTATGAGGGATCCCGGCAACCTGATTTGGTGGATACCCGTTGTAACGCTCGCTGCATTTGCGGAAGAACTTCAGCGTATATTTGTACTTACACGATTTGAAAAATGGTTTGGCAAGTATGGACTCTATACTGCAATTCTGATCACTTCAGTAATTTTCGGCATCGGGCATCTTTACCAGGGAACAAATCTCGCAATCGGTACAGGTATAGGCGGATTCCTGAACGCACTCGTATTCCTCCGCAAGCGTTCTGCATGGGAAGTCATAATATGCCATGCGGTATTCAATATTTTATCAGTTGTGGGTGCACTATTTTTCCGAGCTAAGTGATTCTGTGCGGTTGGTTTAGTTAGGACTTTCTTCACGATGCAACTGCCGCCTTGAGTATATCATAGTAAGTTATACCCCTATTAGCTAATTTTGTAAATATACAATATGGAAAAACATTTAACCGGATTCTCTGCGGTCTCTATATTCCGTTTTTGTAATTGGATGGATATAATAAACTCATGAGCAGCAATAAAAATATCCAGCCTGCATCAAAGCTTGTGTTGGTGAAGCTTCTACACACGGCAATATGGATATTTTTTAACATCGTGATATTTTACCTTCTCTATGCGGTGATTCTAAACAAGATCGATATTTGGGTGTGGATATGCCTTGGACTTATCGGTATCGAGACTTTAATCCTGCTGGTATTTAAAAGAGTTTGTCCGGTGACGTTACTTGCAAAACGATATTCTGATTCCGACCGTGCAAATTTTGATATCTACCTGCCTCACTGGCTGGCAAAGCATAATAAGCTGATCTATTCCATAATAGTTTTAATTGCAATTTTAATTATGTTATATAGGCTGTTATATTAAAAGGAATATTTTTACAAAATGATAACATTCGAAAGAACGAATTCCGAAAACACTGTGTTTCTTGATTTGGTAAAAGAGCTTGATGCAGATCTTGCAGTCCGTGATGGCAAAGACCGTGAGTTCTACAATCAATTCAACAAGCTTGATTCAATAAAGCATGTGATAGTTGCTTATGAAAATGACACGCCTGCCGGCTGCGGCGCAATTAAACATTATTCCGCAGACACAATGGAAGTTAAGCGTATGTTTGTCCCGTTGACCCTGCGCGGCAAAGGAATCGCTTCGCTTGTAGTGAACGAACTTGAAAAATGGGCAATGGAGCTTGGTTATAATAAATGCATCCTTGAAACCGGCAAACGCCAGCCGGAAGCTATCGCTTTATACAAAAAGAATGGTTATGTACAAATCCCTAATTACGGACAGTATGCGGGGATTGAAAACAGTGTATGTTTTAATAAAGAATTACAGGATAAACAGGAAAAATGAAAACTGTTGAGGAATATTTCTACGAAAAAAACTTTGAAGATACTGAATTCAACCTGGCTCCCCTGCCTTTTGGGGAGTATGAAAAGTGTATCTTCACCAACTGCAATTTCAGCAAGGTGCGGCTGAACGATTATAAATTCATTGAGTGTGAATTCATGTCATGTGATCTTAGCATGGTCAAGCTGGCTAACACTTCGCTCAGGGATGTTAAGTTCTTAGAATGCAAAATGCTTGGACTCAAATTCGAAGAATGCCATGAGTTCGGCCTGGCCGTATCATTTGACAAGTGTATATTGAATGATTCCTCATTTTATAAAACTATTTTGAAGAAGACACTGTTTACAGAGTGCAGGCTTGTAAACATAGATTTCAGTGAATCAGATTTCACAAGCTCGGTATTCGGGAAATGCGATCTTGCCGGCGCCATATTCAAAAGTACGAATCTCGAAAAAGTAGACTTCCGCAGCTCATTCAATTACACCATCGATCCCGAAATAAACCGCATCAAGAAAGCCAAATTCTCGATCCCACAGGTAATTGGATTGTTAAACAAGTATGACATAAAAATAGAAATGTAACGCTAGTTTCTTTTCTTGGAGTGCTGGATGAAAATATCATTAAGCACTGACACAGTCAGTGCACTCCAAAAAGAAACCCCGGTTCAATACAGAACGCCTGTTTCCCAAACTCCTGTTTGGGAAACACCGATCCCGTGAATTAGCCCCTTGAATCAAATTCGTGAACATTTGTGTAATTCGTGTCCGCTTTTGTTTTTGCCTCTTTCTGGAAAATTTTAATGCATAACTAATATGAAATTATTCTCATAAATTAGAAGAATAACCATAAATTATTATATGAAGAATACTATTATCCTGTTTTGTTTATTTATGATTATCATATTAACCGGATGCAAAAGTGATCCTATCACGCCGGTTGTTGAAAGCTCCAACATCAGCCTGATCAGCACTTACAGTACTAATGCATCTACAAATGCAGTGTATGTGCTCCCCATTAGCGGCAGGAACTATGCGCTGATTGCAGATGGTTCCAACGGCATGCAGATAATCGATGTAACTCTTGTAAACGCGCCGGATTCAGTTTCATCATATAATACCGAAGGCAGTGCAAACGACGTAACGGCAGCAGGTATCAACGGCGATCTTTACGCATTTGTATCTGATTACAGCAACGGTCTTGATATAGTTGATATATCAAATCCATTAAATCCCTATTTAGCCGGCACGCTAAATGCCGGGATAGGTTTGGTAAACACTTCATTTGTTGACGCAAGCCGAAATCTGCTTTACCTCTCTGCCGGAGCGGGCAATTACCAGATATATGATATTTCCAATCTGCCCGGCGAGCCAACATTGCTTAATGCCGGATATACCGGAAGCCAGAGCATTAACAGCCTCTACGCATCGGGTAACTATCTATACATTGCCTGCGGTGATATCGGGCTGAAAATAATCGATGTCACAAATCCCTCTTCACCGCAAAATGTTTCACTTACGAATACCGCAGGTATTACAAGTGATGTTGTGGTAAACACCGGTTACGCATATGTAGCTGATTCATATAACGGAATGCTGATCATGGATGTATCTAATCCACAGGCCCCTGTGCTGAAATCAAAGTTTACCGGCACGGGTCAGATACTGGCTGTTTATGCCAACAACAATAATGTATTCTGCGCTGATAATAATTACGGGGTAGAAAATGTTAATGTGTCAAATCCCAACTCACCCGTTGAAGCAGGTTACCTGCAGACGAACAGCTCGGCAACGGGAATAATGTATTTTGGCGGCTATATTTTTATGGCTGCTGCCGAAGGCGGCATGGCAATTTTCCAGCCAACAAATTAATTTTTATACTCTACAAAATGACAGACGATAATTCAAAAGGGAACGAAAATAAACCAAAGAGCATTGAAGAAATTGCGGAAGAGAGAAGGCGTAAAATAGCCGCCGAGTTGAATCCGGAACAGAAAGAAAACATCACCGATCCCGCCCAAAATATTGAGACGGATCATAAAAATTCTCAAACAACCGAACCATTGACTGAAGAAAAACCTTTGCCGCAGGATAAGATCACAGAGATTAATGATGAAATCACCCCTGAAAATGTAAAACCAAGGATCGTCCTTGCGGAAGCCTCTGACCCTTTGCAAGTGAAACCGGTACGTGAGCCGGACTCAAAAGATGATGAGACAACTCAAACAAAGGATATTGAAGATCCCAAACCCGGAGAGCAAACAAAGCTTGTCACAGATTTTGATGCACACCTTTTCAACAACGGAACATTTTATAAAGTGTATGAGAAGTTTGGCGCGCAGCTAACCATTGAAGATGGAAAAAGCGGTGTGCGTTTCACAACATGGGCGCCGAATGCAAATTCCATCGATATCATAGGCGAGTTCAACGGCTGGCAGGAAGGTAAACACACCATGTGGAAGGTGCATGATTCCGGCCTGTGGAGTGCATTCATCGAAGGAATGAAAGAAGGCGATACATATAAGTTTTCTATCAACAGCAATGTTGATGGAGTCACTCGGCGGAAAATTGATCCTTATGCATTTCGCTCCGAACACAGGCCTAAAAACGCATGCGTTGTTCATGATATAACAAAGTATGAATGGAATGATGACGCATGGTTTAACAAAATAGATAAGTTAACATCAGAAGGCAAGTTGCTTAAAGATGAGCCCATGAACATTTATGAACTACACCTTGGTTCATGGAAAAAGAATTACGATAATACAGAATTCCCAAACGAATGGGGTTACTTAAGCTACAGCCAGCTTTCAAGGGATATAGTTGCATACGTAAAAAGTATGGGTTACACACACATTGAACTTATGCCTGTAATGGAGCACCCGCTTGATATTTCATGGGGCTACCAGGTAACTCATTACTACGCCCCCACTAGCCGCTTCGGCGATCCTGATGCGTTCATGTACTTTGTTGATCACTGCCACCAGAATGGTATTGGAGTAATTCTGGACTGGGTTCCGGCGCACTTCCCATCGGATGAACATGCACTGGCATATTATGACGGTAAGCAGATATATGGTTATGAGAACATGAAAAAGGGTTTCCACAAAGACTGGAATACATATGTATTCGATTACTCGCGTCCCCAGGTTTGGAATTTCCTCATCTCAAGCGCACTATTCTGGCTGGAGAAGTATCACATAGATGGTTTGCGTGTTGATGCGGTTGCATCGATGCTGTATCTTGATTACAGCCGCGAGCAGGGCGAATGGGAACCTAATGTACACGGCGGCAGGGAAAATCTGGAAGCCGTTGAATTTTTGAAGCACCTGAATGATATCGTTCACAATTACTATCCGCATGCAGTTATGATAGCGGAGGAATCTACAAGCTGGCCGGGTGTTTCTCACACCGTTGCCAATGGTGGTCTTGGATTTGATATGAAATGGAACATGGGCTGGATGAATGATATACTGCTTTATTTCAGCAAAGATCCTATTCACCGTAAGTTTCACCAGGGCAAGATCACATTTTCGCTTTGGTATGCATTCAGCGAAAATTTTGTGCTGCCGATCTCGCATGATGAAGTTGTGCATGGCAAGAAATCGCTGCTCGAAAAAATGCCCGGCGATACGTGGCAGAAGTTTGCCAATCTCAGATTGTTCCTTGGTTTCATGATGGGGCATCCCGGCAAGAAACTGAATTTTATGACAACCGATATTGCGCAGTACAACGAGTGGAACAGCGAAGTTTCGCTGGAATGGAACCTGCTTGAGCTTGTTGAACTGAACAGGAAGTTCAATCTGTTCTCCAGCGACCTGAACAATCTGTACACCTCACATCCCGCAATGTATGAAGTTGATTTTTCGAGTGAGGGATTCCAGTGGGTAGATTTTTCAGACGCACTGAACAGTGTGCTTTCATTTTGCCGTTTCACGAAAGATAGGAACCAGATTTTGCTCTTCACTTTTAATATGACGCCGACAGTCCGAAATGATTACACCGTAGGTGTGCCCGAGGCGGGATACTGGAAAGAAATATTCAACAGTGACGCAGAAATTTACGGCGGCTCGGGAATAGGCAACATGGGCGGTAAGGAATCTGAACCTGTCAAATCAAAAAATTGGGAGAACTCAATAAAAGTTACGCTCCCCCCTCTTGCTGTGAATATTTTTGAAAGGAACAAGCCTGTGGAGAATAATGAGATAGAACCGGGAATCGAAACCGTGGAGGATTATTATGTTGATACAGATACCGGAGGCGGGTAAAGTTTTAGGAACGAAAATAGGCTCGCGCGCTTGCCTTGAAGATCGGAGCGCCTGCCTGCCGTAATGGAAGCTCAGGCAGTAACGATGGAATGATACTGTTTAAACGACTTTACAAAAAAAGGAATTTTAAATACCTTATTATGAGAATTACATTGTTAAGTTTTCTTCTAGGTCGTAAGTTTGTGGATTAGAAGTATATTAAGATACTTTCAGCACTTCTTTAAAAATAATATATTGTATTTAATGATGATAACAAACACTGGACGAATAATTGTCTTTTTAACATTATTAATTGTTGGATATTTTATATGTTATCTACTGATAAGTTATTTTTCACCAATTCACTATGCCAAAGATTCATTAAGATATTTCTTTAGTTCTACATTTCAGGGATTCGCTGCGATATTCACACTAGGGTCAATGTTTTATATTTTTTACTCTGAAAGAGTTTACAACGCAATGAATGGAATAACGTCTAAACTAGAGAGCATAATCTCAAAAAATGGATTAATATTGAATGATGAAGATAGCATGTCTGTGACAACCTATGGAATTCATTATTTTATTGAGCAAGTATTAAAAAAAAGGGATGGCTTTAACAAACATCCATCATATAAATCAATTGATGCTGCAAGTACTTTTTATTTTGAAATAAAGTACAAGCATTATCGGTTGAAAATCAAATTAACTTTCTTCATAATCATTTCAACTTTTATTCTATTGTTTTCATTGTTTTCTTTGTTAATAATTGACCTAAATGATTTCTATAATGATATAGCGTCTATAAATGCGATATATCTATTAATACTCTCAATTATATATCTATTTATATTAGTATCTTTTATTTTCAATTGTTTTAAAACTTTAGGCTTAACTAAATTTGACTGAATAGTAAAAACAATTTTGGCTATGTAATTCATAACTGGAAGGATTGATTATTACCGCCTTTGAATACTGAATAACTGTTCAATGAGATTGAGAAAGATTTCGAAGAATTTTTAGCTTCTATAAAGCAAAAGTGTTTTTACGAATGAATTCTCGAAAAATGTTTATTAAATTGTGATTTTAAATTCTAATGTTGTATTTCAAATTACTATAATATGAGTGTTCAAGAATTACCAGCATGGGCATCTGGTCCAGGTGAAATTTTGAATAATGGGATAGAGTTACTCCAGAGTGACACTGATAGTAATCGTAGGTTAGCCATGATTGCAATCGATAATTCAGTTGAATTAACAATAAAAACATATCTTGGTTTACCAAAACGTATAACAGGTTTGGTTATTCCTCGTAAGGAGTATCAAGAAATCTTTGAAAATTTTCACGCATTGCTGGATACTTTAGAAAAGTACGCTAGCGACAAAATAATTGGTATTGATTTAGGTTTAATTGAATGGTTTCATAGATTGAGAAATCAGCTTTATCATCAAGGTAATGGTTTAACAATTCAAAAGGAAAATGTAGAGGTATATTCTGTCCTCGCAAATAAATTATTCAACAAGCTTTTTGGTTTTGAGCTTGTAAAACCTAATACTGATAGAAGTAGGCTCTTGGCAGAATTTTTAGAAAATTGGATTGTACTAGAAACAGCTTTGCATAGCATTGCTTGGGATAATTCACTGACTGGTATTCCGGATAAAGGTATAAGTTTTTCATTGAAATATCTTTCAGGTGGCAGCATTATTACTGAAGATGAAAAAAATAATATAAAATATTTCCAACAAATCCGAAATAAAATAGTGCACGACTTAAAGAATAACATTGATTTATTGAATAAGGACATGGTAAATAGTTTTAAATTACTTGTAGATAGATATCGTGATTATGAAACTTAGTTTGCGTGAAAACTCATACTATTGATTTGAAATAGTTCATAAATTAACATTTGAATTGTTAATGATACTTTGATCAATCTATTTTCATAATCAAAATCTTAATCATTATTCAAAAATATACCGCTGTTAAAACTAGTCTATTTTTCCCCTATCAAAATTAAAAACATATGTTTAGATTCGTGAATTCCAAAAACAAACTATCCATCCATGAAGACAGCTAAGAGCAGCAGGTTGTTACACGGCATCATATTTTATATGCTATTGATCTCTTTCGCTACACTCACCTATTCGCAGGATAAAGCGATCACCCAGACCAAGGAACTGCAGGACAAAACCACTCCCTCAGATGCATTGCAGATGCTGAAGGAAGGCAATAACCGGTTCGTGGAAAATGTAATGTTCCAGCGCAACCTGCCGGATCAAATGCACGCCACTGCAAAAGGTCAGTATCCATTTGCGATTGTTTTGAGCTGCATTGATTCACGTGTAGCCCCCGAAATAACATTCGATGAGGGTCTGGGCGATATATTTGACGCGAGGATAGCCGGAAATTTTGTAAACGATGATATCCTTGGCAGCATGGAATTTGCCTGCAAGGTTACCGGGGCAAAACTGATCCTGGTTATGGGACACACTAATTGCGGCGCCATCAAAGGCGCTATCGACGATGCGCAGCTTGGCAACATGACGCAGATGCTTACAAAGATCAAACCTGCGGTTGAGAAGACCAGTTATGACGGCGAGAAGTCCTCAAAGAACTATGATTATGTTGACATGGTTGCAAAAGAAAATGTTCTTCTTGCAATTGAAGAGATCAAATCCAAAAGTTCCGTACTTAAGGAAATGTATGACAAAGGTGAAATTGATATCGTTGGATGTATGTACGATCTGAATGACGGCAAAGTAGAGTATTATAAGTAAGTCAATCTTTAAAGAGGAAAGCAACTGTCTTACCAGAGATTCCCGTTTACCTGCCCTGTGCAGGCCTGCGCGGGAATAAGAAACTTTTCAGTGGCGTCAGGTCTTACGACCTGACGCAGGAATCATTAACACATAAAAGTAATACTGAAGCATATTCGGATTGCCAAATATGAGATTCCCGCTTTCGCGGGAATAAGAAACTTCAAAAGATTCCCGCCTTCGCGGGAATGGGAGAATTTAAGAGATTCCCGTTTACCTGCCCTGTGCAGGCGTTCGCGGGAATGGGAAACTAAATGACATACTTTGCATTACTTAAAGGCATTAACGTATCGGGACACAAAATCATCAAAATGGCTGAACTTAAAGTCATGTTTGAAGATCTTGGATATAAGAATGTACGCACATTAATACAGAGCGGGAATGTTGTATTTGAATCCAATGCCGCCGCAGAAACAGTCCGAAAAAAGATCGAAGCCGGCATTAAAAAAACTTTCGGCTTTGAAGTAAGCGTAATCGTACGTAACAAAGCTGAAATGGAAGCAATTATAAAAGGCTACCCGTTTGGCAAAGTTAAAGGACATGAAGAATGCAAGATATCTGTAGGCTATTTAAGCGCAGCACCAACCAAAGCTCAAATTACAGAGCTGGAATCCGCGAACAATGACAAAGAAATGATAATCGTTTCCGGAAACAACTTGTATCATCTTATCAGGGGCGGATTCTCGGATTCAGAATTTTTCAAAAAAAACACCGTTGAAAAAACGCTTAAAGTCGTTTGCACTGTACGCAACTGGAACACAACTAATAAATTATTAACTATCTGAAATGAATATATTAACTTCGCAGTACGAACTGTTTAAGTCTTCAAGGGAAATAGTGCTGGAGTATTTTTCAGGCATTAAAAAACATGATTTGATAAAGCCGATTGAATCTTTCAATAATGAATCAATTCAATCATTATACACACACTGCACAAATACTTATATTCACTGGCTGAAGCGCTTCGCGCATAAGGAGGAATACCCTTATTTCGATGCAGAAGAGCTCAAGAGCGCTGATGACTTCCGTTTGGCATTTCAAAAGATAAATTCTGTTGTGGAGGAATTCATAAGCAATCACCCTGATCCAGACGAAAAAATTACAGGCTATATTTCATGGCAGAAGAAAGACTTTACATATTCAGTGTTGGGCCTCTTCACACACGTAACAACGCATGAGTTTCATCATAAGGGACAGTTAATGACAATGAGCCGACTGCTTGGTTACACGCCGCCCGATGCGGATGCCATCAGATACTGAACATTAAAGCAATCATAATTTCCTTTTATATAACCGCTTCATTTTTTAGTTTTGTATGATTTCAAACAATTCTAATTTTCGCTATTTCATTATTTAATTAGTTCACTATTTAACCAGTTCGCTATTTCACTATCTAACTATCTCACTATTTGACTAATATTTGTATTCACGGACATTTTTACCAGCCGCCGAGGGAAAATCCATGGACCGGCGAAATTGAGCTGCAGGATAGCGCGAAACCCTACCATGATTGGAATGAACGCATTTATCACGAGTGCTATAAAGCCAATGCTGAAGCGGAGATAATAGATGATAAGGGCGAGACCGTATCCGTTGTAAATAATTATGAAATGCTGAATTTTAACTTCGGCCCTACCCTGCTTGCCTGGATACAGACCAAACATCCCGAAACTTACAAGAAGATAATCGAAGCTGATAAAAAAAGCATAGAGCTGCATAACGGACACGGCAATGCCATCGCAATGTGCTATAACCATATGATAATGCCGCTGGCAAATCTGAATGACAAGATCACACAGGTAAAATGGGGCGTGTCGGATTTTCGGTTTCATTTCGGGCGCGAACCCGAGGGTATTTGGCTTCCGGAAACCGCATGTAATGATGAAACCGTTGAAGTACTGATCTCCGAAGGCATCAAATATATAATTCTTGATACAAGTCAGGCTGCATTTATCAGGAAAATAGGTGAATCAGCATGGCAAGATGTTAATACGGGCTCTATTGATCCCAAAATGCCATACAGGCGGTACTCAGAGTTTCACAAGAATTTATATATTGATATATTTTTCTATGATGGCCCTGTATCTAAATCTGTAGCATTTGATGACGTGTTGGTTAGCTCGCAGAATCTGCTGAATAAGATACACAGCGCATCAGATCGAACAATCGCTACACCCGAAAATGCCGGTACAAAGGGATCAGCCGAAACCGAACAATTGATCGGCGTTGCTACCGATGGCGAAACGTTCGGCCATCACAAAAAGCACGCAGAGCGCACACTGGCTTTCTTCATGAAGTCGCTGGTACCGCAAAACAGACTGAAGGTTGTGAATTTCGGCGAGTATCTTGCTGAGCATCAGCCGGAGTACGAAGTACGAATTAAACCGGGCGATGGCGGTGAAGGAACTTCGTGGAGCTGTTTTCACGGCGTCAAAAGGTGGAAAGAAGATTGCGGCTGCGGAGGCGGAGACGGATGGATACAGCAGTGGCGCAAACCGCTGCGAGAAAGCCTGGATTGGCTGCGCGATCAGATGATAATCATCTACGAAAATATCGGTTCAATATTCTTCACAGATGTTTGGAAAGCACGGAACAACTATATAAATTTGCTGCTTGAACCTTCATTAGAGAACAAGTCTAACTACTTTGAACAAAATGCCGTTAGAAGCTTCGATGAAAACGAAAAACTTATAGCTTTAAAGCTGCTGGAAATGCAGAGATACTCGATGTTAATGTACACAAGCTGCGGCTGGTTCTTCTCTGAAATATCGGGACTCGAGACAGTAAAAATACTTGAATATGCGTCCCGCGCTATGGAGCTTGTCAGGGATGTTACAGGGATCGAGCTTGAAGAAGAGTTTAAAGATCGGTTAGCTGAGGCAAAAAGTAATATTCCGAAATACAAAACCGGCAAGGGTGTTTACATGAAGCTGGTTAAGCCCCACAGGCCCGCCTCTTTTGAATCAGGGGAAAAAAATAGAAATTAATGACTGAAGAATATTTTCTGAATTCACGCACAGCCGATAAATGGCGCAGGATTGGCGTAAAACGCCGTGCCGGCGTATGTGCCGCGCTTTACTCGTTATATTCAGCACAAAGTACAGCTATTGGAGAATTCACCGACCTCAAGCTTCTTGCAGACTGGTGCGGCAAAACTGGACTATCGATAATTCAGCTCCTCCCCGTGAATGATGTCGGCGGCGATTTCGCTCCTTACAATTCCGTTAGCTCCTTCGCTCTCGACCCGATGTACCTCAACATAAACGAGCTGATAAATGCTGATATTACGGATTTCAGCAAAGAGTTAGAGAGATTAAAGAAAAAATTCCGCCCCAGGTTTGGCAGGGTTAGCTATAAGATCAAACGGGCGAAGATTGCACTACTTTGGAGCATTTACAAAGTTACCAAGACTGATAACATCGCCGCATTCACTCAATTCAAAACCGCAAATTCATATTGGCTGAATGATTATACCATGTATAAGGTGATATCAGAGCTGCATCCCGATATTGGCTGGCAAAACTGGCCTGAAGAATTGAGAGAGAAGGTTCCTTCTGCACTGGAAGAAATCCGCGTTAACAATATCGAAAAATTGGAGTTTTATTGCTGGATGCAGTGGCAGCTATTCAGCCAGATGAAGAGTGTAAAAGATTATGCTGCCGCAAAGGGTATATTCATTCTGGGTGATCTCCCCTTTCTTGTATCCCGTGAAAGCGCTGATGTTTGGGCGCATAAAGATTATTTCATATTAGAACTTGCCTCAGGTGCGCCGCCAGATATGTATTTTGCAATGGGTCAGAAGTGGGGTATGCCGCCGTATAATTGGGATAAGATAGCAAATGACGGATTCACCTACGTTCGGGAAAAGCTAGTATATGCGCAGAATTTCTACGATATGTACCGCATCGATCATTTTGTGGGACTGTTCCGCGTATGGGTATCGCCGGTTGTTGATAACTCGATCTCCGGCTCCTATATACCTAAGGAAGAGTATCTTTGGGAACACCATGGCAGGCGGATAATCGAAGAAATGGTGAATGCCTCTTTCATGCTCCCCTGCGCGGAAGATCTTGGCACTGTACCGGGCTGTTCTTTCCATGTACTGTATGAATTCGGTATTCCCGGCATAGATTTCCAGCGATACTACAAGAGCAATTTTCAGTTCCGCCCGCCTTCCGATTATAGGATCAATTCAAATGCCGTCCTTTCCACTCATGATTCCAGTTTCTGGATCAACTGGTGGCAGTTTGAAGCGGGTACAATCGATGAAAAGCTCTTCGAGCTAATGTGCGAAAAGGCTGGTATAACCATCGGACACATCAAATATTCGAAACAGGTGTTGTTTGATAAGAAGAGATCTGTTGCCGGGAGACTGTATTGGAATGATTCCGTGAACTCGCCGGATGAGTTATGCCGGATATTGGGCAAACATCCCGATGAGCTTGGCAGCCTGGTGTATTCATACATGGAAAGTTACGGTGAAAAGCAGAAATTCCTGAATTACCTTGGTTATGGCGGAAGTATTGAAGAAAAGGGAGTTCAGATAGTACAAAAAGCGATGGAATCAGCACACAAAACAGCATCTATATTCAGCATTCAGTTACTGCAGGAGTATCTCTGCCTGAATGAAGAGCTGCTTGGAAAGATATCGAAGCCAACATGCCGCATTAATACACCGGGCAGCGTTAGCCGGAATAACTGGTCACAACTCGCTCCCATCAGTCTGGAAGGATTGCTTGACCTTCCCGAGAATGAACAGATACGCGTGCAGCTAGCAGATTCAGCAAGACTGTAGATGCAACCTTATGAATTATATATTATCTTCATTTAGAATAAGGTCTTTAGCTTTAAGCAGCTCATTTTTTTCTTCGTTTGTGATCGTGGGATACTCCAGCCCGAGTTTTTCCAGCGTACCAACAATAATATCGCCAACAGCCGCCCTCATGAACCATTTTCTATCAGCAGGCACAACATACCATGGGGCATATTCAGTTGAGGTATTCGATATAGCTTCTTCGAACGCTTCCATATATTTATCCCAAAGCTGGCGCTCTTTTACATCGCTTGTCGAAAATTTCCAGTTCTTCTCGGGTTCATCTATCCTGGCAAGGAAACGTTTCTTCTGCTCTTCCTTTGATACATGCAGGAAGAATTTAATTATGATAGTCCCGTTCTCAAATGCCTGCTTTTCGAAATTATTGATGATCTCGTATCGTTTAGCCCAGAATTTCTTATCTACCTTATCAACGGAATCGATTCCGGGGATGTTTTGTCCGAGGATATACTCAGGATGTACTCTTGTAACCAGCACTTCTTCATAATGAGAGCGGTTGAATATGGCTATCATTCCCCTCTTAGGCATGGCACGGTTAATGCGCCAGAGGAAATCATGGCTGAGCTCTTCATGTGAGGGCTGTTTGAAGCTTGTTACGTTACATCCCTGCGGATTAACCCCCGTCATAACATGCTTTATGGTACCATCCTTGCCTGCTGCATCCATAGCCTGAATCACAACCAGCATGGAGTACTTGTTCATTGCATATAGCATATCCTGAAGCTCGGCAAGCCTTTTGATATCCTTGGCCAGCATTTCTGCAGCATCCTCTTTATCGCTGAATCCCGCAGTGTATTTTGTATCAAAATCCTTAAGCCTGAGCTTAGTGCCCGGCTTGATGAACATGTTTTCATCCTTGCGGAAGTTGTTATCGGTTGAGTTCTTTCCCATTCCTATAGTATTAGAGTTTAGATACTACAAAGATAACACTATTGGTAGAATCTATCATAGTATTCTTTGATCTTGCCCGGTTTAAACAAACCATTGTTGTATATGCGGATTAAAAAATCTCTGAACACCTCATTTGCGGTATTATACTTTTCTGCTCTCATGATCTGGTATAATGCTACAGCAAGTACATGGATGCCTTCGTCACTTTCCTTCCACCTTTTCCGCGGATCTATTGATACACCAAGGTTGTCGTTTATCATCTGGTCCAGCGCCTGCACACAATCTTCTTCAAATAGTCCGTTAAGTGTGTTATAGCCAAATGATTTGTTATGATTGTTAACCTTATCCATAACAAATTCATCATTTTCAAATGACCATATCAGAACTTTCAATTCCACATCCCTGTCATAATCATACGGGGGGTGCATCATCTCGTGGGCGGAGGTACGGATAGTAATTTCAAACGGCCAATGGATTGAAGTCAGGAAGCGCATTCCGGTAATTTTGATACCATGCGGCCTGTTGTAATAAAGCATATAAACGGTGATAGTATCAGATGGCAGTTTGAACCCGAGCATCTTCTCGTTTTGAGCGATAACATCATACTTATCTATTCCCGTTTTTTCCGCTTCTATCCTTTTTTCTATACGAGGCAGTATGTTTTCGCTCCAGTATTTCTTAAAATCATTCTGTTTAAGGAATTCAAAGATCACCTGCAGTTCACTATTGACCGATAAAAATATATTCCAGCTTTTGTCGTCATAGTAGGGTGACTTCGAGAAATTTTCTTTCAGCACCGCAGGATCTTGCAGCGCGGCGAGCATATCATCAATTTCTTCACCTTCAATAGCAGAAAAATACAGACATAACCAGGCCGAAATAATTATGCCATTATCGGTCTTAAGCTTTTTGTAAAGCGAGTCTATTGACTGTTTCACTTCCGGTGTCTGTAAGCTGTCAAATGGATTCGGCTCATCGGGATAGTGTTCCCTGTAATAAGGATCACCGGTTAAAATATTCATGAAGCAGCACATGTCATACTTAAATGATGGCTCAATTTTCCAGTTTGTCATTGATCGAGAATATAAATTATTATCGTAATGATTAAGCATAAGAGATATACAGAATATAATTCCAGCGGCGAAAATATTCCTCATTAGCTTAAGCTTTTGAGCCTTTCAAGCTTTTCTTTGTCGTTTTCCTGCACCCAGCTATCTTTTGATAACTGCTCATATGCCCTGCTGAAATATGGCTTGGCTTCTTCTGCCCTGCCCAGAGTAAACAGACACTCGGCGATTTCTTCAGCATTGTATCCGTCTTCACAGGAATACATCTCATTATCTTTGCCGCGCAGCGCCATCTGCATTTCCAGCGCTTCTTCAACCCTGCCAAGCGAGCGCAGGCATCTGGCAACGCTCCACTTCGCAATATATAGCTGCATGCCGGATTCGCGTTTGGTGTGCCACTCTACATTTTTTTCAAATATGGATAGCGCCTTATCATACTCACCCATATCATGATAAGTCCACCCGGTATTGTTGTATAGCGGACCCAGCCAGCTCTTCGCTTTCTCGTCGGTGGTTCTTTCCGCCATTTCAATTGCGAGGTTATTCCATTTCAGGGATTCTTCGTCCTTATCCACGATACCAAGCATATGAACCGCATCAATAGCGAGGTTATCCTCTGCGTATTTTTCGGATTGCAGGTAAGCAGCATGAAAAAGCTCCCTGGCCTTTTCATACTCTTTGGAAGAGTTGTAAGTCCTACCCCGCTCAAGCATGAATCTGATGCGCGGTACAATATGCTCTGCGCCAATAAGCTTCATAGCTTTATCAAGTATCTCATGCGCTTTATCAAACTTCCTCTGCAGGCTTTGAGTGCGTGCAAGCTGGGTCAACAGCTCTATATAATAAGCCTTATCCTTACCTTTTTCAGCAGCGGGCAGAAGCTCGCGGAATTTTACTTCAGTTGCTGCGGGATCTTCGTAATTCCACAGCTTATCAAAATCTCTTTCTACTGCCATTTATTTTATCGCTCCTTCTTTGCCGGCTATCCTTCTCAGCAGTCCGGTTTGGCCGGCATGGTATGATTCATGGAATGCCAATGTGAGCGCCAGCTTACGGCTTTCCTCATTTGCCGATAGATCTCTTTCAGTAAGTTTTGTTATCAGCTCATTTTGCCCTTCTTCAAGGATTGCTAAAAGAGCTGTTACATCCATGGCATTTCCGGAATTGATATTCTGCGTTCCGCGGTCATAAAGCTCAGTCATTTCCGGCGAACAAGCGGTGTTGAGTCCCACAATCTCCCGCTGCACATCGCGGTTCACAAGAATATGACCCAATATCCAGTTAATGCAGTTGCCGCCTGTTTGGGGCGATACAAGACTATCAGACTGTGTGATATCCTTCAGGTTCATATCAAGCACAAATTTATTGAGCTTGAAAATTTCAGCAGTATCTTTGTTGAACATTTTAACAGTAATTAGATTCAGGAAGGCAAAGTTAATTTAATCAACCGAGCAGCTTATCGATGGTGTATTTTGCCCAGCCGCGGTGCGCGATTTCGCTGATATCAGGCAGTGCATACCTTTCGAACCATTTGTACTCACTGATCTCGCCTGTGGGCATTATTTCGGGCAGTGCATCAACCTTCTGGTAATAGTGGAAAATCAGGTGCCATGAGCCGTCATTGCCTACGAATGACTCAATGAATCCGAGCGCGAGATTGGCAGTAATGTAACTCATCTGCTCATTCAGTATCCGCCTTGCGGCATCCGAAGGATGCTC